>SKGG01000037.1 GCA_007117565.1 Candidatus Izemoplasma sp.
CGCCTAAAAAAGAAAACTGGGAACCGTTGCAGGGGGAAGTCACGTTTGAAAATGTGACGTTTAAATATCATAAAGGCGAAACGGTGTTAAAAACATTTAACCTCTCAGTTCGCGCAGGTGAGTCGATTGCTTTAGTGGGTCATACCGGCGCTGGGAAAAGCACCATTGTCAACTTGATTTGTCGATTCTACGAACCTTCCGAAGGTCGTATCCTCATCGACGGCAAAGATTACAAAGATCGATCGATTGGCTGGCTTCATGAATCTTTGGGCTATGTCTTGCAAAGCCCTCAACTGTTTTCAGGTACGATTCGTGAAAACATTCGTTATGGTCGATTAGAAGCTACAGATGAAGAAGTGGAAGCAGCCGCAAAAATGGTCGAAGCCGATCGTTTCATTACCACCTTTGAAAAGGGTTATGATACGGAAGTCGGCGAAGGTGGTGCGCGCTTATCGGTAGGACAAAAACAATTGATCAGTTTTGCGCGTGCGCTCATTGCAAATCCGCGCATTCTCATCTTAGATGAAGCCACCAGCAGCGTCGATACAGAAACGGAAAAAAGCATTCAAAAGGCTATTCGCATTGTCATGGAAGGTCGGACCACTTTTGTTATTGCCCATAGGCTTTCAACCATTACGCAAGCGGACCGTATTTTAGTGCTTGATCAAGGGGAGGTCATTGAAGAAGGGACGCACCGTGAACTTATGCGAAACGAAGGACACTACCACACGCTATACATGAATCAGTTTAAACGTCGACAAGTCGATTTATCGATGCAAAAAACGTAAGGAAGAGATTGCCTCTTCCTTTTTATTTAGGCGTAAAAATGCTATTATCAATATAAGGAGTGATCATATGAGAGTTGTGATTATTGGTGGCGTAGCCGCAGGCATGAGCGCCGCAAGTAAACTAAAACGATTGAGAAAAAACGTAGAGATTGTGGCCTATGAAAAAGGTGGTGATTTGAGCTACGGTGCGTGTGGGATGCCGTATCATTTAAGTGACGTCATTCCAAAGGAATCATCCTTAGTCGCCCGCACCGTCGATGATTTTAAGCAACAAGACATTACGGTGCATACATTTCACACCGTTAAACACGTTAAACCTGACACCAAAACATTACTCATCGAGCATCAAAACAAGACCTTTGAAGACCATTACGACGTGCTCATTGTTGCGAGTGGTGCCGGCGCCATTCATTTACCAGTCCCAGGACGTGATTTAGATAACATTCATGTCTTAAACAGTTTAGAAGACGCGAGACAGCTCAAAACAAAACTACAAAACGCTCATAAAGTAGCTATTATTGGTGGTGGTTTTATCGGTGTTGAAGTGGCCGAGAACTTGTTGCACATGAACAAAGACGTTGTTTTGATCGAACGATTACCGCAGATTTTACCGACCTACCATACGCATTTATCCGCTTTAGCTCAAGAAGCTTTACAAGCCGGCGGTCTCACCATCCGTTTGAATGAAACGGTTCAATCGTATGAGGGTACCCAAGCCGTGAAGCATGTGCATACAGATCAAGGTAGCTACGACGTTGATTTAGTGATCGAAGCCATCGGTGTACGGCCGAACACAGACTTTTTAGAAGGCACAGACATCAAGCGGTTAAAGAATGGGGCGATTATCGTCGATGAACACATGCGGACATCCGATCCATTCATTTACGCTGCAGGGGATTGTGTTGCTTACCCCCATAAACTTAAAAACGACCCTAGCTTCGTGCCTTTAGGCACGCATGCGAATAAAGGTGGGCGCATCATTGCTGAAAACATTGCGGGTCAAAAAACGGCGTTTCAACCCATTTTAGGTTCAGGCATTGTCAAGGTTATGGACTTAGCGTTAGCCCGCACAGGGTTAAGCCTAAAAGAAGCACAAGATGAGGGTTATCCTGTGGACCATGTTGAGGTTCGAGCGCGCAATCAAGCGGGTTATTATCCCGGCGCAACCACGATCTCACTTGATTTAGTCTATGATACCAAGCGCTGCGTCTTATTAGGGGCCCAACTCGCTGGCGAAAAAGGTGTGAGCGATCGCATTAACATTTTAGCGTTAGCCATTCATAACGAGACAAACATTCGTGACATTGCCTTTTTAGATATGGCCTATTCACCCCCGTTTTCTCCCGTTTGGGACCCCATTCAAGTGGCTTGCAATCAAATTAAGTGTTAGTTTTTCTTGTTCTAAAATAACAAAAATTGGCCTCATAAAAACATCCTTCATTCGTGCAGGATGTTTTTTAGAAAATTTATAATACAGATTTTATGAAAATCGCCATCTCTATGCTATAATATTTCTAAATTGATAGGGTAAGGTGATGACATGAAGTCGAAGTCCCAAGTCGTCTACGATTACATTGAAACCCTGGTGATTAGTGGAGAGATAAAACCAGGTGAAAGACTACCAAGTGAAGCACGTCTTGGTGAGATTTTAAAAGTCTCGCGTGTTTCAGTGCGCGCAGGCATTGAAAAGTTAAGTGCCATCGGGCTCATTAGCAAGAAAAAAGGTGGAGGTAGTTACGTTAATCGACCTAACCATGAAAACTACTTGTCTGTCTTTACCCCAACACTCTTACATAATACAGATTTTCTAGAACTGCTAGAAATTCGTCGAGCGCTCGATACGCTCAGTGTTCAAATGTGCGCTAAAAACATCACCGATGCTGGATTGCGTAAGTTACAAGAAATCACCGAAGCGATGGAAAGCGCGGATGATCCTAACGAGTTTTTTAATCTTGATAAGAAGTTTCATTTATTAATATCTAAATACTCAAAGAACCGTTTCTTACATAACATCCAACTCATTATTTGGGATGTCATCCAAAAATCACAGCGCATCAGCTACAATAAAGTGGCTAAACCTGTTGTTTATCGAGTCGAAGAACACCATCAGATTCTTCACGCCATCACACACAAAGATCAAGATTTAGCTCGTATTTATACCGTAAGACACTTAGAAAAAATCATTGATACGTTTGTCTGTGAATACAACGAAGGCAAAGATGTCAAACCACTCAAACAAAATTAAGCAAAAAGTCAGTGATTCTCACTGGCTTTTTTTAAACTCTATGCTATAATACTTTTTGCACGCCAGCATGGTGGAATTGGTAGACACGCTAGACTCAAAATCTGGTGGTCGCAAGACCGTGTCGGTTCGACTCCGACTGC
>SKGG01000012.1 GCA_007117565.1 Candidatus Izemoplasma sp.
CTTTTTTAAGCACGAGTTAATTTTGATTTTTTTAACGCTCTGGCAGAGACATACACTGTCTTAATTTCGCCATCTTCAACAATCCGAACTTTTTGTAAGTTTGCTTTCCATCTACGACGCGATGCGTTCATTGCGTACGAACGATTGTTGCCTGAAAGGTTTTTTCTGCCTGTTACGTAACATTCTTTTGCCATGACATTGCCTCCGATCTCTACCAAATTACAGCTCTATTATTATACATGATTTGCATAAGAAATCAACCATTTTTAATATTTCTTTCACATACTGCACGTTATCCTATATATCTTGCATTTTAGTTTTCATTGTGCTAAAATGAGTCGTATCAAAAAGCACTTAATTATAGAAACACAACGGAGGCTTTTACTATGAAAGCAAAAGAAATCGATGGCAATCTACTAAAACTAATTATTACGAACGGAAGCATTAAATTAAAAAACCAACACCAACAAATAAATGATTTAAACGTCTTCCCAGTACCCGATGGCGATACTGGCAGTAACATGCAATCGACCATGATGAGTGGCGTCAGTGCCATTCGCAATCTCGAAAACCAACCCGTTGAGGCTGTGGGTAAAGCACTCTCTCGCGGGCTTTTGATGGGGGCTCGTGGGAACTCAGGCGTGATATTATCACAACTATTTAGCGGGTTCGCTAAATCATTCCAATCACTTAAAACAGCGGACGCACCCGCGTTTATTGAAGGCTTGAAACAAGGCGTTCAACAAGCGTACGGCGCGGTCATTAATCCTGTTGAAGGGACCATTCTCACCGTCGCTCGTGAAGCGGCCGATAAGGCGAGTCTTTATGCCACGCCGGATGCGGATATCGAAGACGTGTTAGAAATTTATCTTAACGAAGCTAAAGAATCATTAAGTCGTACACCAGAACTGTTGCCTGTTTTAAAAGAATCAGGCGTGGTTGACAGTGGTGGTGCCGGACTTATTGTCATTATTGAAGGCATGATTTCAGCGCTTCGCGGTGAAGTCTATCAAGAAGAACAAGCGAAAGCGCACGTGGCTAAAGTCCATGACTTTGAAGGGGAAGTAGAGTTTGGTTATTGCACTGAATTCATCGTTCAACTCGATCCCGAAAAACGCTTCAACAAAGATAAGTTAGTCAAACAACTCACCCGCTTAGGTGATTCTATTGTGGTGGTCGCTGACGATGAAATTTGTAAAGTTCACGTCCATACGAAAACACCTGGGGATGCGTTAAACTTAGGTCAACAGTATGGTGAGTTCGCAACCTTAAAAATTGAAAACATGACCTTACAACACACCGAAATTTTACTGAATGCGGAAAGTTCAGTTCATGAAGAAGCAACGCCGACGCCACAAGATGTTTTCCGTGTGGAAGCAAAGAAAAAATATGGCTTAATTTCCGTCGTCAACGGCGATGGCTTACATGCGATGTTTAAAGAGATGGGTGTCGACCGTATTATTGATGGCGGTCAAACGATGAATCCATCCACGCAAGATTTTATCGATGCGATCAATGGCGTCAATGCAGATAACATCCTCATCATTCCAAACAATAAAAACGTCTTCCTAAGCGCTGAAACTGCGGCGAAACATGTTGAAGACAAAAACGTCATTGTCATCCCAGCGAAAACCATCGCTCAAGGCTATGCCTCATTGACGATGTTCGATGCGAACCAAGATTTAGAAGCCATTGTTGAAGAAATGCACGAATTGATTGCGCATGTCCGCTCAGGCGAAATTACGCATGCCGTACGTGACACGGAAATCAAAGGCTTGAAAATTCACAAAGGTGACTTCTTAAGCATTGCGGATGGCCAAATTATTGCGGCCAATCCAAAACGTTTTGATGCCCTTGTTGCCCTGCTTGAAGGCGTCGTAACTGACGACGCTGAAATCATCACCGTGATGACCGGCAAAGCCGCCGAAAAACGCGAAATCAGCAAGTTACGTAAACACATTGAAGACACGTATGCACACGTCGAGGTTGAGTTCATCGAAGGTGGTCAAGCAGTATACGATTATCTTGTCGCAGTAGAATAATCAAAACCAAGGCGTCCGCCTTGGTTTTTTTATGAGGGTATGATGTTAAAACAACTTAAAGGTGTCGGTGAAAAAACACTCGAACACTTTCATGAAGCGCACATTTTTACGCTCTACGACTTAATTCACACCTATCCCAAAAAATATCGTCATTATGTGTTGAGTGATCCTTCAAAGGATGCTAATCAACGTGGGTATTTTGAAGCCATCGTGCTGGCACGGCCAAGTGTGTATCAGGTCCGTAGACAACTCAAACGCATCAGTGTGCTCATCCGTGTGGGTACGAAAGAGCATCGGTTGATGTTTTTTAATCAGACCCATTGGTTAAGACACCTTCAACCAGGTGTTTCGATTGTTTTTGAAGGGGTTTATGACCCAAACACGAAAGCTTTACAAGCCCAAACGCTAATGTTAAAGAAAAACTTTCCTGCTGGGATTGTTGCTGAATATGGCGTCCAAGGTGTCAGTGATCATAAACTGCACAAATTTATTCAACAAGCTATGCGGGTGGGTGGGATTTACGCCGAAGATCCTTTACCTGAGTGGGTGTTAAAAAAACGTGATTTAATGCCCTATCAAACGTTCATTAGACGCGTCCATGAGCCACAAACAGACGACGACATAGACGCCGTATGGCAACGCCTCAGTTATGAAGAACTGTTGCGTAAACAAGTGCGCGCCCTGCTCGTTAAAGAGGCGTTACAAAAAGATAAACCTCGCACTCATTTCATGAAAGAAGCCCACCTAACGCCTTTGATTAAGTCCTTGCCTTATACCTTAACAAACGCTCAAAAAAGCGTGTTAATCGACTTGATTGACCGCTTAAATGAGCCAAAATCACTGTATCATTTATTGCAAGGGGATACCGGTAGTGGGAAAACAATCATCGCTTTTTTGTGTGCGTATGGTGCTCTTTTAAGAGGCGAACAAGTGGCGTTACTCGCACCGACCGAAACGCTTGCTTTGCAGCATCATCGCTTAGCGTTAAGCTTGTTTAAACCCTTAGGCATTGACCCAGTCTTGGTGCTTGGCAGCGTAGACGCGCAAACTAAACAAGCGGTCATGCATGCCATGCAACAGGAAACAACACTCTTTATTGGGACGCACGCTCTCTTTTCAAAAAAGACCCGTTATCAAAATTTAGGCTTGATTGTGGTCGATGAGCAACACCGCTTTGGGGTCAATCAGCGGCTTGCGATGGCCCAAAAAGGTGAACACGTTGATGTCTTATATTTAAGTGCTACGCCCATTCCAAGAACCTTAGCGCTCACCCTTTATGGCGAGATGGATGTGGTGACGCTCCGTGAAAAACCAGCGCACAGACACCCTATCAAAACGCAACTTTATCCGATCAAAAAAGCCAAAGCGTTAGACGACCTCATCGAACAAGCGCTGGCTCAAAAAGAACAAATTTATTTGATTGCACCACGCATCGAAGATGACGACAAGCTTTTAAGCATTCACCGTATTGCGGCTTATTATCAAACTCGTTTTAAAGAAGCACGATTTGGCCTCCTGCACGGTCAACGTTCACGCGAAGAGAAAGAAGCGACATTGAGCCGTTTTGCGAACCACGAGCTTGATATCTTAATCGCAACAAGTGTGGTTGAAGTTGGTATTGATGTGAAACAAGCCACGCTTATGTTCATCTTTCATGGTGAGCGTTTTGGTCTGGCGCAACTGCATCAACTGCGTGGACGTCTCGCTCGTGGAACACTCCCAGGGACATGCTTTATTTTATATAAGGGTCCCACCGGTGTGAAAGAACGTTTGAGTATTTTAGAACACACCGACGATGGCTTCTTATTATCTGAAAAAGATCTCGAACAACGAGGCTTTGGGGATTTACTTGGTGAAGCTCAAAGTGGGGTCATGCGCTATCGCTATAGTGATGAACTTGATCTCATTGCCCAACTCGAAGCCATTAAAGCAGATGCGTTGGCCATCTTGGCGCAACCACATGACCATCAACGAAGCATCCAAGCGTTACTAGCGTTAGATGAAGAATCTTAAGCGTCATATAAGACACGCTATGCTATAATGTATTTACTATGACTTAGAGGTGACCTATGATAAAAATTGCGATCGATGCGATGGGTGGCGACCACGCACCAAAAGAACAAATTGCCGGCGCGCTTTTAGCGCTTGAAAAAATTGAAGACATCGAGATTACTTTGTTTGGTGATCTTGGGGCGATGAAACCTTATATCAAGGACCATCCTAGACTAAAAATGACGGCCAGCGAGGGTGTCATTCCAATGGGCGAAAAAGACCCGATTAATGCCATTCGCAGCAATCGCAAGAGCTCCATGGCAATGGCTTTAAGCAGTGTTCGCCAAGGCGAACATGATGCGATTGTTTCGAGTGGTGCTACACAAGCGCTGATTGCGGGGGCACACATTTTGGTGGGTCGTATGAAAAGCATTAAACGCACTGCCATTGCGCCTGTCTTACCCACGGCTTTAGGCAAACCGTTTATCTTACTTGATAGCGGTGGAAACATTGAGATTAAACCTGAATTCATGGTCCATCAAGCCCATTTTGCAAGCGTTTATGCCAAAGAAGTTTTAGGCGTAGATAAGCCGAAACTCGGTCTCATTAACATCGGAACTGAAGAGGGAAAAGGGCGCGAGCTAGACAACGAAGTCTACGCGTTGTTTAAAGCCAATCCGAACCTCAATTTCATCGGCAACGTCGAACCTAAAGACATTTTAACGCCGCCATGCGACATCCTCATCAGTGATGGCTTTACCGCTAACATTGTGATGAAAACCATTGAGGGCACCGGTAAAGGCATGGGCGCGATGTTAAAAGAAGAGTTATCCAGAGGCATTTTAGGAAAATTAGGCCTCATTTTGTCCATGAAAAACCTCAAGCGTTTTAAACGTCGCATGAGTCCTGAAGAAATTGGTGGGGCGATGATTTACGGGTTAAAAGGTGTGGTCATTAAAGCGCAAGGCTCTTCAAAAGCACTCGGTTTTTACAACGCGATTCGTCAAGCAGCCCATGTGGTAAGGCAAGACGTTATTGAAAAAGTATCGGCCATCATCGACGCTGAGGCGAAAGAATGAGTTCGCTTGAAGCCTTTTTTGGTCTTTCCTTCAAAAACCCAGACTTATTAGAAACCGCACTGACACACTCATCGTATGCGAATGAACACCAAACGTTATCAAACGAACGTTTAGAGTTCGTCGGCGACGCGGTTTTAGATCTGATAGTAGGAACGTATTTATATGAACAGTTTCCTACAGCCGATGAAGGGGAAATGACCAAAAAGCGTGCCAAATATGTCTGTGAAGCGGCCCTTGTGGAATACGCTAAAGCGTGTGACTTAGGACGGTTTATGTTGTTGGGGCATGGCGAAGAAAAATCCGGTGGAAGAACTCGTCATGCGTTGCTTGCGGATGCGTTTGAGGCGTTCGTGGGAGCTGTCTTTTTAGACCAAGGCTTAAAAGAAGTGTATAAAGTGACCGATAAAGTCGTGATTCCATTTATTAAAGCCGATAAAGTTACGAATTTTGTGGATTATAAAAGTCATCTTCAAGAACTGGTCCAATCGGATCACCGTCAGCTCAGTTACCGTGTGGTCGATGAATTTGGTCCAAGTCATGATAAAACGTTTGTCATTCGGGTCTATATGGACGACATTTTAATGGGTGAAGGTGAGGGTCATAGTAAAAAAGAAGCGGAACAACACGCCGCTGAAATCGCCTTGAAAAAACTGGCCCGTAAAAGCATTAAATTTTAGGAGTGACACGTTTGAAAGCTTGTTTAGAACATTTAATCAAAAAACGCATCATCAATTTTCAAGCGCTCATGTTAGCGTATTTTCGTGCGCTTGAACTCACCCCCGATGAAGCGTTGGCAGCAATAGAGCTCGAGCGCCTTTTAGAGGCGAAAGTCCATCTCATTAAACCGCGCTTACTGTCTAAAGCACTTGATAAATCGGTCAAAGAAACCGAACAGTTGTTAAATCGCTTGATGGATTTAGGGTATTTGAACGTGACCTTAAAAGAAAATGCGCAAGGCAAAGAAGAAGAAATCTTTGACTTAGACTTTTTATTGATTAAACTTAGCCGTCTTATTGAAACGGAAATCGAAGATAAAGCGGTGTCGTTTCCTGAAGATTTACTCAGCTTTATGGAAAGCACGCTACAGCGGACGTTGATGCCCAAAGATTATGACTACATTAAACTTTGGTTGAATGATCCGCGCATCAATCACACGATGATTCGTAAAGCCACGTTGGATGTGGTTAAGCTTAAACACCCCACAATGAAACACATTGATCAGGCTTTACAAGTTCAGCTTAAACCCGCGCCTGTCAAGGCACCACAACCCCGAGAAGACGTACTGAAAGACATTCGTAAGTTATGGGAAAAGTAGACACTATTTTAGCCACGCTTGAGCAAATGTATCCGTATGCTACATGTGAGTTGCATCACAAAAACGCCCTGGAACTCTTGGTCGCAGTCATGTTATCGGCACAAACGACCGATGCGATGGTCAACCGTGTGACCCCCGCCCTGTTTAGAAAATATCCCACGGCTGAGGCTTATTTGAGTGTCCCTGTTACGGCGCTTGAAGACGATTTAAAACGGATTGGTCTTTACCGTAATAAAGCCAAAAACTTACACGCCATGATGCGACAATTGGTTGATCAGCATGGTGGTGAGGTGCCTGAAGATCAAGCGGCGCTTGAAGCCTTACCTGGGGTAGGCCGAAAAACCGCGAATGTGGTATTAAGTGTGTGGTTTGATCATCCTCGTATTGCGGTAGATACGCATGTCACAAGGGTCGCTAAACGCTTAAAACTCGCGTATTTAAAAGACGATGTGTGGGCGATTGAACAAAAACTTATGCGTAAGTTTCCAGAGGACACTTGGTCAAAACTCCACCATCAAATGATTTTCTTTGGACGTTATCACTGTAAAGCCAGTGCCCCTTTATGTGAGGGGTGTCCATTAAAATCAGAATGTCGCTTCCCTCGTATAAAAGTGTGATAAGAAGAATCTTCTAAGAAAGGTTCTTTTTTTATAATTTTTTTAACTTAATCATCTAGAAGAAGTATCAACAGATGTGTACAATTAGTATGGTAATAAAAAATATAAGGAGATTATCGTACTATGACACATGTGCAGCAAGAGACGCTACAGCCAGAAATCATGCTAGACAACATCGATTTAGAAAGATTCAGCGAGTTATGTAAACACCATCGGTATCGTTTAGGACAGACGCAATCCGTTACCGCAAGAGGATTGCTAAGTGTGTCGCAATATTCAAAAATGGAAAGTGGTCGCACCATCCCGCGCTTAAGCACGATCAAGAAGATTGCTGAACGCTTAAGTTTCCCTATCCCACTCATCCGGCCCTTAGATTATCAGTCTCAGGCATTTATGAATCATGTGCTTAGCGCCCTGGTGTTTGATGCGCCTACGGCCCTTGAAGCGTTCGTAAACGAACACGAAGGACGCTTTATCGGCATCCACCAAGCGATGCTTGACTTAGTGTTCCCTCTACTGTCCTTTGAACCCAGTGCTTGGGTGGACTTGACGTCACTTGAAGGGTATTTTCAAAACCTTCAAAGTGAGGATGCGACGCTCTTAAGACTGATTGCGCTCATCCATTGTGAGGCTCACCATCGTTACCATGAGGCGCTTGAGCTCTATGAAACGTACGGGTTAAATGAGCTCGATCATCCGCTTTATAAAGTACTTTATCATGAACAACTCTTTAAACTGATGACGGCACATCAATGTCCCGTACTCGCACAACAACACTATCAACGCGCGTTAGAAGCCGCCTTTGAAGTCAGTGCAACCAGACGGTATCAGTTCTTAAAGTTAAAACAGATTGAACACTTAAGTGAAGAGTCTCTTGATCAAGCGATGCAACAGTTAAGTTTCATCAAGGAAGACAGTCTTCATCCGAGAAACCTTAATCTATTCCGCGTGCTTGCACATCGGTTATTTGACACGCCGATTCATGTGAATGACGCGCCTCAACCCATGGAACTTAAAGACCGTGATTATTATCGTTTAAAACGATTAGAAGCGGTTCAGAAGAATGACTTTAGCACACTCGTCTTTGAGAACGTGCCCACCAATGCCTTGGTTGAAAAAGCGTTGTTTCATTACCATCAAGCGACCACCATCGACGATAAACTGTTGACACTTAAGTCGTTCGGTCTCCCGATTGCTTATAAGCAGTCTGATCATTTCGCATTACGGTTTTTCATGGAAGAACAAATCAAACATTATCAAGCCACCAAACGATACAAAGAAGCGTCGTCGATTTATGCTCGCTTAATCAGTCTAAACTTAAAAAAAGGTCACGCATTGTCTTAAGGATTCAGTTGTGTGATATAATGGCCAAAGATTGGAGTGTTGACCATGGATGCCTCGCAACGAAGCGAAATGCTGGGTGGAATGCCCGTTAAAAAATTACTATTTTCTTTAGCCATACCAGCGACGATTGCGATGATGGCCAACGCTTTATATAATTTAGTCGATACCATATTTGTGGCCTGGGGCGCCGGTGAAGTTGCGATTGGGGCCTTATCGATTGTGTTTCCCATTCAAATGATCGTCATTGCCTTTGGTTTAATGATTGGCATCGGCAGCGCCTCGGTCTTTTCAAGAGCGTATGGACGAGGCGATGAAGACACGATGAAAAAAGTGGTGATGGCCGCCATCACCATCAACTTAGTGATGTCCTTAGCGATGACCATTGGTGGACTCATCTTCATTGAACCCTTGCTTAGATTGTTTGGCGCGACTGCGTCAAACATCGATTATGCACGGGATTATATGGTGTATATTTTATGGTCACTGGTGCCTTTTTCTGGGGCCATTGTCCTCAATAATTTAACGCGCGCTGAGGGGCGTCCGAAGGTCGCCATGATTTCGTTACTGATTGGTGCTTTACTTAACATCATTTTAGATCCCATTTTTATTTTTGATTTTAATTTTCTAGGCTTTCGCGGATTAAATATGGGCGTTGAAGGGGCGGCGTTAGCCACCTTGATTGCCAAATCAGCCTCATTCATTTACGTCTTCTCGATGGCCCTTTCTAAACATTCCGCTTTAAACATTGATTTACGTTACTGGTACCGCATGGATTTAAAGCTGACCATCGAAACATTTGTGGTAGGATTTCCAACGTTTTTAAGAAATACGTTAGGGGCGTTGTTGGTCATCATCATCAATAATTTAATTAATCTGTACGCCAGCGGAGACCCCGCCATTTATATTTCAATTTACGGGGTTATCAATCGTTTAATTATGTTCTTGTTGTTGCCTGGCTTTGGACTTGTACAGGGGTTACAGCCGATTGTCGGCTTTAACTTTGGGGCTGAGAAATACGACCGACTGAAAGATGTCTTGAGGTTTTGTATGCAGCTAATTACCGGGTATTTCTTTGTGATGTTTATTTTAACGCTCGGTTTCGCTGAACCACTGTTTCGCTTGTTTAGCCGCGATGCGGATGCGTTTTTCATTCGTGAAGGCGCCCGAGCGATCCGTATCATTGCGATTGGGTTTACGTTGATTGGCTATCAGATTGTGATGTCCGCGGTTTATCAAGCGATGGGCTATGCGTTTAGGGCACTCTTAATTGCCCTATTAAGACAATTCATATTGTTTATTCCACTGGCCTTATTGTTGACATGGTGGCTCGGCATTGAAGGGGTATGGTTGACATTCTTAGTGTCAGACATCACCGCCGGCGTCATCAGTTATTTTGTCTATCGTTATGAACTTAGAAGTCTTCAAGTGATGATGCAACCGGCATAAAAAAGAGCAAACTTTCTAAGGAAAGTTCGCTCTTTTTGTTAATCAGAAAAATGTTTGAGTAATTTGTTCGCAAGTCCCAAGAAAGCCACACCATTCGGTTCGTTCATTTCATAAACGCCTGTTTCTGGCATTTTGGGAAGCTCAATGGGAATCTGACTGAGCACCTGTGTTTTTAGCTTGTTCGCGACCGTTTCACCGCCACCTTCACCAAAGATCGGGTTGAGGCCATTCGGACCAGGAATGCCCGCTAGATTTTCAACGACTCCGAGGATGGGATGCTCGAGTTGTTTCGCCCCAAAACCCGCTTTCACCGCGATGTTAGACGCACTGTGATGAGGGGTGGTGACAATCAACATGTGGCACTGAGGGATCAGTTTTTGAATGTCCATCGCCACATCGCCGGTCCCTGGCGGTAAGTCGATGACGATAAACTCAGTGTCTTCATGCCACGCCACATCATAAAAGAAGTGGTTCAGCATCTTCCCAAGCATCGGGCCCCGCCACATGATGGGTTGGTCAGGCTGTAAGAAAAAAGCCGTAGAAATCAGTTCCACATCATAGTTTTTAAACGGAATGATTTTTTCTTGTTCATCGGCCGAAGGCGTTTCAACCGCGACGTTCATTAATTGAGGCACGGAACTACCATAAATATCCGCATCGATGATGGCGGTGCGTTTGCCAAGCCTCGTTAAAGCGACCGCTAAATTAACCGCGACCGTGGATTTCCCAACGCCACCTTTCCCCGAAGCCACCCCAATATAAACGATGTTCTTTTCTTCGTTTAAAACAGAGGTCGCTTTTTTGAGGGGTTCAAATTCTATTTTTAGGCCTTGAAACCCTAAATCAAGCTTGATCACTTTGGCGATCGCTCGATTGAGTGTTTTTTTACTTTGGTCATCTAATGCGTATACCCCGATGATCAGTTGTACGACGTTGTCTTCATCCACATTGATGTAACGAATCGCCTGATTTTCTTCGAGGGTTTGATTGTTGCTGGGGTCCACGATGGGCCCTAAATGGTCTTTTATGCTTAATGTCTCTTTCATCTTTTATCACCAACGCCCATTATAGCGGATTTCATGGGGTCTTTCAAGGCTGTTCTGATGGCTGGCGCAAATTCTTTACGATGAAAGTCCTTCTTTGCGACAATGTCGTAAAGTTGCGTCACTCTTAACTCATACGCAAGGTAGGGGTGTTTATCTCTAGAGATTTTAGTAATGAGAGGCATCTCAAGGGTTTTCTTAAGTCGATTGAGATGCGCTTGACCGGCTTTCGTCATGCCTAACACCCGTAGGTAAGGAGGGTCGGGGTCTTTAAGCATCGTTTTTTTGGTATTGAGTAAGACGTGCATCAACGTACGTCTAAGTTTAGCATACGTGTAACGCGGTGTTTTCAGGGCGTCTAAATACGCCTCTAAACGATGGTGAAAAGGCTGAACAAGAAGACGATTTTCTAAGCCTTCTTCGAGACTGAATAGCGCTTTTAAGTCTTCCGCTTGAGCGCGTTTTAAAATCGCTTTTATCGCTTGTTCATAATCTTCTAAACTTACAAGGGAGGCACGTTGTAAGTCTTCTTCAACACGCGCAGGCACACTGGCTTTGATGGGTAAGTTGGCTTTGAGTTGTGCGCGGATGGCTGAAGCGCTTTGAATGGCTTTGTGTGTGTCGTAAACATCATGATAGCCGCTTTCAATCCGCTTAATGGTGTGCGCTTGCATAGGACTGTTTAGGTTTTTTATGGCGTTCATGTAATGCACACCTAAAGTATCGTTAGGCGCATTCTGGTCGTCGTCAGTAAACGCTTTAAAGGCCAAACCATGCGCTGAAGCAAAAGACTTTCC
>SKGG01000077.1 GCA_007117565.1 Candidatus Izemoplasma sp.
CCGATGCTGATGAGGTTAAAGAGCCACTCTGCATAACGAAAGTAAGCTTTACCATAAACATGCGCCTCTTCGATGCTGTGATGCAACATTGTCTTAGACGCAAAGCCGTTAAAGAAAGGCACGCCACTGATGCCTAAGGCCGCAATCAAACAAATAAACGCCGTGATGGGCAGTTTACGCCAAAGACCACCAAGCTGATACATGTTCAGTTCCTTAGTATATAAGTAAAGCGATCCTGCGACCATGAACAAAAGCGATTTAAACAACGCATGATTAATGATGTGATAGAGCGCACCCGTGTACCCCATGGCACCGCGCTGCGCTAAATAAGACGCCACACCAATCCCCAGCATAATATAGCCCATCTGAGAGACCGAATGATAGGCCAACATCCGTTTGATGTTTTTTTGTAAGAGCGCAAAAAAGACGCCCATCGCCATCGTTAAAAGACCCAACCAGATCAACACTTCTCCAATCAGGATCGCAAACGACCATTCGCCGCTGATTGTCTCAGGAAAGTAATAACCTGTCACCACGCGTAAAACCCCATACGCGCCCACTTTAATCATAACCCCAGAAAGGAGCGCACTGGCGGGGGTGGGTGCAACTGGGTGGGCCCTTGGCAACCATACATGCACCGGCGCCATCCCGGCTTTCACACCAAAGCCAAAGACCAGGAGCCCGATGATGAGATACGGCTTAAACCCTTCGTTAACAAATTGTGCGGTTCTTGAAACAAACGATAAATCAGGATGAATGCTGTAAAGCAAGACCATCGCAAAAAAGATCGCAAAGCCTCCTAAAAGTCCCATGAAAATGTAGTTGTATCCCGCTAAGAAAGACGCTTTTTTCTGTCCGTGGGTGACCACGACATACGACGCAAACGTCATCACTTCAAAAAACAAAAACATCGTCCATAAATCGCCCGCCATCAACGTACCAAGCACGGAAGCGTACGTGAGTCCCATGAAGAAGAAAAAGCGTCTAGGGTGATGTTCGACTTTCATGTACTCATGCGCATAGACCATCACGCAAAACCAAAGCACACTGCTGACCAATAAGAGCGCGTAGCTGAGACCATCAATATGAAAGCTTAACCCAAGACCCAACACATGAGGCAGCGCTAAATGAATACCTTCTGTGATGACCACGGGATAAATTAAAAAGACCCATAACACCGTCAATAACGTCGCAATCATCACATAATAATCGCTCAAAGATAACGAGCGTTTTAAAAAGAAGCCTTGGCCTAACGCTCCAAGCGTGGGCAATAGAATTAACCCCACCGGTGCCCACCGAATCAACATCGTTTGACTCAACGATAACCGCCACAAGAAAAGAGGGGCATCATTTGCCCTTTGAGTGATGAAAAGGGTTAAGAACATCATCATGAACACTACCAACATCGACGCATGAAACGTCAATCCTAATCGTCTAAACCGACTCATCCAAGCCCACCCCCAATCGCATACTCAATCATCTGTGTTAACCACTCTGGGTAAACCCCCAAAAATAGGATGCATAAGCCAAACACCAAAAGGACCGTAAGCATCCGTTTAGGCACACGATCGAAGGTGATGGTGATTTGTTTTTCTTCGTTAGGTTTAAGATAAAAGTCTATGATGATAGGCAAGTAATAGATTGCGTTTAAGATACTGCTTAAAAGTACCATCACAATCACCCAAGGCGCCACATCCGCGAGCGCTAAACCGAGCCGCCACTTCGCTAAAAAGCCGCTCGTGAGCGGAATGCCAATCATCCCTAAAGCCGCCAATGAAAAGACCGTGGTGGATAGAGGCATTTGTAAGCCTAATCCTCTGAAAGACCGTACGCTACGCTTGCCATATTGCGTGATAAAACTGCCCACTGAAAGGAATAACGCCGATTTAAGCAGCGCATGCGAGACAATGTGAAAGAGGGCCGCACTAAGACCTAAAGGTGTGCCAAGGGAAAGCCCGAGTAAAATATAGCCAACTTGAGAGACACTTGAATACCCCAGCATCCGTTTTGCATCGCGCTGCGCCATCGCAAATAAGGACCCCATGACCATCCCCGCAAGCGCCAAGCCTAAAAGCACCCACTGAAGGCCAAAGGTCAAGACGATCGTAAGGCCAAACACACGATAAAGCACTTTATAAAGAACGACCAGGTACACCTTGACAACGATCGCTGATAACATCGCACTCGACGTGCTCGGCGCCGAGGCATGTGCGTCTGGAAGCCACACATGTAAAGGAAAAATCGCCGCTTTAATCATTAACCCCAGAACCATGAGCGCAAGCGCCATAAAGACCGCGGTAGGATGTATTAAACCAACCACCGATAAGCCTTCAGCCGCCGCAGCCATATTTAAATGTCCGGTTAAAATATAAACAAAACCAAGCCCTAATAGATACGATAATGACCCGACCTCATTAAGCATCAAATAGCGGAACGCTGCGGCATAGTTTTCTTTTTTACGTTTCACCGAAATGATCGCACACGTCGTAATGGACATAATCTCCATAAACACATACGTGTTGAATAAGTCGTTCGCATACACCATTGACATCATCGAAAAAATCAAGATGAACGATAGCGTCACATAGCGATGCGTTTCAGACACTTCAAAATCAAGTTTGGTGTTCGCCCAACCATAAAGAAAAATCAACCAACTTAAAACCAAAATCATCCCGTTGATAAGCAGCGCTAATGGGTCGACTAAAAAGCTCACCCCAAGCGTGGCGTCATGACCGCCAAACTGATAAGTAAACGCGCCTTGCGCTAAGACATATCGTGTCACGAACGCATGGGCCATGACCGCATAGGTTAAAACGCCCATGCCCAACCACATCATTAAGCGTTTATGTTTGATCCCGAAAAAGGGCGTCAACAACGACGCTACTAAAAGCACCAATAAAGAACTCAGCCAGATTAAGACCATGTCTCATCCCCCTCATTCTCTTGAATGATGACTTTCTGATCGAGAGTCCCATAGTGTTGGTAAATTTTGAGTGCTAAGGATAAAGAGTAGACCGTGATCGAGACGACAACCACAATGCCGGTTAGAATCATCGCTGAGGGCAACGGATTGACCATCAACACCGCTTCATCGCCCACAATCGGCGGCACGCCACCGTCCACATTCCCCATCGCTACAAGAAAATAAAACACACC
>SKGG01000007.1 GCA_007117565.1 Candidatus Izemoplasma sp.
ATAACGTCCCTGTTTTAAAGAGTCAAACACGCACCAACGAACTGTTTGCGCTCATGTTTCAATATTTGAACGACCGCTTAGCGGAACGCACCAGTGTCCATGGCACCCTCCTAGACATTAATGGCGTAGGCGTGCTTATCCGCGGGAAAAGCGGCATCGGTAAAAGTGAGGTTGCGCTCGAACTCATTCGTCGTGGGCATCAGCTTGTCGCCGATGACCGCGTGGATATTTTTGCGCGAGGTGAAGACATTTTAGTTGGTGAAGCGCCCGAATTGTTACAAAAATATTTAGAGATACGCGGGATTGGCATTGTCAATGTGGTCAAACTCTTTGGTGCAAGCGCCTTTAAAGACAGCAAAAAAATCATGGTGATTGTCGAGCTGGTCTCCTTTGAACAAAACAACGATTATGATCGGTTAGGACTTGAAGACTTAACCGATACCATATTAAACATTAAAGTGCCTTTGGTAAAACTGCCCATCACCGCGGCACGCAACGTCTCAACCTTGATTGAAGTCGCCGCAATGAACGCACGGTTAAAGTTTTTAGGCACGCATATGGCGAAAGAGTTTACCGATCAGCTGACTGAAGCGATCGAAGAAAAACATAAAGCGAAGAAGGTGTAACGCATGGATCATGTCTTTGACCCACTGAGTAATACGATCTCCATCGGTCCCCTTACCATTTACTATTACGCGGTCGCGATTCTCACAGGCGTTTTGGTGGCGCTAGGACTCGGATTAAAAGAAGGCGAGCGTTTAGGCATCAAAAAAGACCATATTTTAGATGGTCTCATCATTATTTTACCGCTGGCGATTCTTGGCACAAGACTATGGTATGTGGCGTTCCAGTGGGATCAGTTCCGTGGCGATTTAGGGCGTATTTTCCGTTTGAGTGAAGGTGGCCTTGCGATTCATGGTGGGTTTATCACAGCGGTGATTGCGGCTTATATTTATACCAAAGTACGAAAGATTGATCTATTTAAAGCGGTTGATTTAATGGCGCCCGGCTTTTTAGTGGCGCAAGCGATTGGCCGTTGGGGCAACTTTTTCAATCAAGAAGCCCACGGCTTTGTGATTGGTCAAACGACCAATGGCGTAGCCAATTTATCGCTTGATGACCAACGGGCCTTTTTGTCTGAGACCTTAAGATTACCCGATTTTATCACCAATAACATGTATTTACGTGGCCCACAAGGCCTCAACTACTACCACCCAACGTTTCTTTATGAGTCGCTTTGGAATTTACTTGGGTTTGGCATCATGTTGGTGTTAAGACGGACTAAGTTTTTAAGAAGCGGCGAACTGTTGGCGTTTTATTTAATTTGGTATTCGGTAGGACGTTTCATGATTGAATCGATGCGTACCGATGCGCTCTTTATTGGGCAAACTGGCTTGAGAATTGCACAAGTCATCTCGATTTTGATGATTTTGCTTGGGGTGTTCTGGTTGGTCTTCACCCGTGTGTTAAACCCAAGACCTTATTATCATGAGGTGTTAGACCAATAAGTAAAGGAAGTGTGTGTCATGATTGATGTGTTGATTGTTGGTGCGGGCCCTGGGGGTATGACCGCCGCGATTTACGCGGTCCGTGCCAATTTAAAAACGGTGATGGTGGAAAAAGGGGCTCCAGGGGGCAAAATGACCACCACGTATGAAGTCGAAAACTGGCCCGGGACAGGCATTATCTCAGGGGCGGATTTAAGTTTACAAATGTTTAATCATACCCAAGAATTTGGCGTCGAATACCAGTACGGTAACGTCGTTAAAATCGAGCAAAAAGGGTTGTTTCAAGAGGCGTTTATGGAAGACGGGTCATCGTTGGTGGCGAAAGTTATCATCATTGGCACCGGCATGGAACCGCGCGTGTTGGGGGCTACCCATGAAGAACGCTTTATGGTCCGCGGCATTTCTTTTTGTGCGGTGTGTGATGGCGCCTTTTATAAAGACCGTGATGTGGTGGTCTTAGGCGGCGGAAACTCTGCGATGGAAGAAGCGGTGTTTTTAACCACATTGAACGCTCGTGTGACGCTCGTGCACCATTCGCACAAACTGCGGGCCGATAAGGTGGCGGTGGATTCGGCGATGAAAAATCCGATGATTACCTTTAAGCTTGGTTATAAACTGATTGAATACCTCGGCAAAGAAAAACTTGAAGCCGTCCGTGTCAGACACGTTGAAACGGGCGCAGAAGAAGTCATTAAAACGGATGGGGTCTTTATGTTTATTGGTCACATCCCAAAAACAGAGTTTGTGAAACATTTAAACATCACGAACGAACAAGGCTTTATTAAAGTCAACGAACGTATGGAAACGGGCATCGATGGGCTTTATGCGATTGGCGATGTGCTAGAAAAAGAACTCAGACAAATTGTCACCGCGACGGCTGATGGTGCGATAGCGGCGCAAAACGCGGTTAAATACATCGAAGCGCTCAACCGTCGTCTCGATGAAGAAGAGCACGAACATGACGAAGCGAATGCTTGATGGAAGCTTTCGCTTTCTTCTTTATGGTGTGTTAGGTTTTTTACTTGAACGCGTGATTAATATCGTGGCTTACTGGACTTGGTTTGATAATTCGGTCCTCTTTGGGCCCGTTCAACCGATGTATGCGGTGGGCATGATGGGGGCGCTTTGGGCGCATCAAACGTTACCTAAGACGCCGTTTGGGTATGCTGGTCGTTTGGGTGTGGCGTATCTTTTTACGGCCTTAAGTGAATGGGTGTCTGGAACGGGCTATTTTTGGCTGACCGGGCGGAACTTATGGGATTACCGCGACACGTTTGCTTTTTGTCAAGGCCCCTATACGTGTTTCGTGCCGACGGCCATGTTTGCCATATTAGCGCTTATTTTTGCGGTGTTTATCGCACCTTTCTTAGAGCCCTTTGTGAAGCGCTTTCCCGTAATTTTTAAAGGCATCTTAGTGGGCCTTTTTATCCTTGATATCCTTATAACCTATGGAGGTCTTTATGCGGCGCGTTGATGGGTTTGCGATCGTGATCATCCTCACCGTTTTAACAGGGGTTATCACCTTACAGTTTCAAGCGTGGTTTCAAACCATCCAACAAAACCATCCGTTTG
>SKGG01000009.1 GCA_007117565.1 Candidatus Izemoplasma sp.
TCTTCACAAGAAGCGTCTTCATTCATCATTTTTAACACACCTTGCATTTGTCCTTGAGCGCGTTTTAAACGATTAATTAATTGAACATCACATTGCATACACACCCTCCTCACGTCCACCATAATACCCTAGGGGGTATCGTAATGCAAGCGATGTGCTTGGATGCAAAAAAACGCATTACGCGTTTTTTTTAGCTATCATGTCTGAAGCAATCAAAGCAGACTGTACAATCGTTGATAAGCCGCTGCCGGGGTGTGTTGAGCCACCAACTAAGTAAAGACCTTCAACATCATCATAATGATTATGGGGACGTTTGTGGAGAAGTTGGTCGAACTGGTGTTTTAAACTAAACACACTCCCTAAGTGAACGCGATAATCGTTTTGCCAATCGTTGGGTGTGAGGATGGTTTTTGAAACAATGTGTTTTGATAAGTTGGGTAAGTTCATTTTTCTTGCGACACGTCTAATCAAGGTTTCAGCATACGTTTGTTTGATTTTTTCCCAAGGAATGCCCGCTAAGTTGTTTGGGACTGGGGCAAGTAACATCCAACTGCTATGACCTTTGGGCGCATAGGTGGCATCGTGTTTAGAAGGGTTATATAAGTATACGGTTGGGTCTTTAGGCAGTTCTGCGTTGTCGATTAAGCCTTGCGTGTAAGCGTCGTAATCGTCTGAAAAAATCATCGTATGGTGTTCGACGTCTGCAAACTGTGTATTCAGTCCTAAATAGACCATGAAGGCACTGACTGAAAACTGTTTCTCTTTTAACGTTTCTTTGGTGTAAGTTTTTTGTGCTCTTTCTGGCAATAAACGGTGAATGAGTTCAGGGAAATCAGCATTAAGAATGACGCCATCCGCGCGTGTGACGCCCTGCGTGGTTTTGACGCCTTGCGCTTGCGCTTGACTGACTAAGATTTGATGCACTGGTGTGTTTAAATGGAGGGTACCCCCACGAAGTTTAAACTGTTGGGCCATGTAACGGATGATTTTCTCAATCCCACCTTCAACATGATAAAGACCCCGTTGATGTTCTAAGTAGGTTAAGACGGTAAAGAAATCTGGCGTTTCTTGCGGTGACATTCCTAAATACTTCGCTTGGAAAGTCATTGAATGGCGTAAATTAGGATCCTTGAAATGGTGATTAAGCTTATCAGCGACAGATTTTTTTAAAGACACATAACGACCAAAATTAAGGACGCGTGTGTTCATAAAGTGCCAGCGTGATGGGAACGGTTTTAACATCACCGATTGGACCGCATCAAACGCTTTAGCTTCACGTTTCATAAAGGCATCGTAGGCTTTTTTAGATTGGAAAAGCGTCTCAATTTGATGGCTGAGCGCTGCTGGGTTGCCGCTTGGTTTCCAACTAAACTTAGGGAGCTTTAACTCATACAGCGGATCTAAACGAAATGGCTTTAAGTCTTTACGCCAAGGCAACTGGACACGTTCAAAAAGCATGTCTAACATTTCAATATACATCAAAAAAGAAGGGCCAGCACTAAAGCGATATGGTCCCTCTTTAAGCACTTTAGAACGACCACCGACCACCGGATCTTTTTCGTAGACGATGACTTCGTGCCCCTGATGTTGCAGCAATAATGCACTCGCTAGTCCACCTGGGCCCGCACCAATAATCACATATTTAGCCATGTTTTAACTTCGCTTCCATAAGATCGAATTCTGAAATAAAATCGCGCATATCCTCCATCAGTTTTGCTTGAGGATTGCCTTTGATGACCATGCCATCTAAATACATCATGCTCTTAATGATGGGAAACATGCCTTTTTCAAACTCCATGCCACACAAAACACCCAAACGAATCGTTTGCATCATGCGTTTGGTTAAACTGATTTCACTGACGGTAGAACCCTCAAAATCAGCGTAAAGCTCTAACATTTTCTTATGAAACTTTTCAAACTTTTCCCCGTGAATCTCTTTTTCAGCCATCGCATTCAAACCGTGAGCGCAGGCTGAAAAATCATACAAGCTTAAGTTACGCATGAACTCATAAAGGCCGTGTTGAATTTTTTCACCCACGGTCGAAAGGGCGCCAGTATCGATAAAGTAGTAGTTATTGTCTTGATAGATGAGGTTCCCAGGATGTAAATCGCCATGAAACGTCCCAATTAAGAAGATAAAAAACCCATGGATATGATACACCTCTAAAAGATCACGGTAAGGAATGGCTTGACGCTCAAGCAAAGCATCCAAGGTCTCGCCATGCAGATATTCACTGACAAGCACGTTTTCATTGGATAGTTCTTCGTATATTTTAGGGAATTTTAATCGCGACAAATCATAATCTTTTTGATGTTTTTCATAAATCCCTTTCAACACTTTGCCATTCTTAATCTCATTGCGCAGATCAAGCTCGGCCAAGGTGTATTCTTCAATGTGTTCGATGATGCCGATCGGGTCGGCCACTTTGGCGAGTTTTGGATAGAAGAAGATGATAAACTTGACAAACCGTCTAAAGGAACGAACATCTTTTGTGAACTGTTTTTTGAAATCTTTCTTCAAAAACTTTACGACAACTTCTTCACCGGTTTTAAGTTTGGCTTTATGCACTTGACCAACCGAAGCTGTGCCTAAAGGTTCATCTTCGATATAGTCAAACTGTTCAAGCCAAGAAGGGTCGGTGTAAGACGTTAGAAGTGTCTTATAGTCTTCCACCCCAATCGGCGTGTTGTGAGAATAAAGTTGTGCTAAATGTGTCGTCTTTTCTTCCCCTAAAAAATCAATTCTAAGCGCAAACGTTTGGCCTATTTTTACGGCTAACAAGCCTTGTTTTTGAATTTTCTCTAAATCTGGCAGCTTTTTACCGAAAATCCATTTAAATAAAAGTATAAATCGAATCCAACGCATCAAATCACCTCGCTAAAACTACTGATATTATAGCATAATTTGTCTTAATTACGGCTTTGAGACATTGACAATTTGGCGCGGTTCACGTACACTTTAAGTGACCTCTTCAGGGCAGGGTGAAATTCCCGACCGGCGGTAAAGTCCGCGAGCGCAAGCACGAGTAGGTGAAATTCCTACACCGACTGTATAGTCTGGATGAAAGAAGA
>SKGG01000057.1 GCA_007117565.1 Candidatus Izemoplasma sp.
CCATCAAGCCCAAAAAGAGATAGCCTGAGATGTTTGGGATGTGGTAATGTTCAAAGGTTTTCCCAATGATCATGCCTAAAAATAAAAGACCGGCTAATAAAAGAATAAAATCATACACGGGGGTCGCAGCTAACATTTAATCACGTCCTTACGCTCACATTATACGCCTCTTAAGAATGAAAAGCACCTAGGAATTTTTATGCGAACGTTTCCTTTGATAAAAGCTAATTTTTTGGTTAAAGTATTATCAAATAATATACAAATAGAGTATAATAATATGGGTGATAAAAATGAAGCACATACAAGTTGATAAGCGTCTTAAGACGCCTTATTACAAACAAATCAAACAATCTATTATTCATGCGATTGAAGAGGGTCACCTCAAACACGGCCATCGTTTACCGACCGAGCGTGAACTCAGTCAGTTTTATGAAGTCAGCATGATCATTCCTAAAAAGGCCTACGATGATTTAGCCAAAGAAGGCTATTTAACGCGGATTCAAGGCAAAGGCACCTTTGTCGTCGCACGGCCACACATCACGATTGACTTAGCACAGTTCCAATCGCTTGACAATCTTCAAGCCTACGTCGCGCCACTGCAACGTAAGATTTTATTGGTCTCTAAAATTAAAGAAAGCACGCCTGAAGCATTTCGTATTAAAGCGCTCGCGTTTAAAAAGTTTTATCCTCATTACTTACTCCAAATGACGATGATGCATTTGGATTTTAATCAACTCAACATTGACGAGCAAAAATCACTGATTGAAATCATGAATGAAGCGACGATCTGTTGTCCTTTAAAACAGACTCGCACGTTGATGCGTTCAGGCACGGCTTCTTATGAAGAGGCCAATTTGCTCGAACTCGCACCACACGATCCTGTACACCGTGTGGAAACACGCATCTATAATGACTGTGATGAACTGGTCGCCGTGGCCGATTTAACCTTCCCTGCGGCGTACGTCTCATTTGAGGTGATCGTCCATGACTAAAGTGTTTACGCTGGCGATTGACCGCCGTCGAAATGATAGTGTGGTCGATCAAATTCGTCAAGACATCAAAGAGCGGATGCTCGATAAAACGCTCATTCACAACGACCTATTGCCTGAACCAGAGGCCCTCGCAAAAGCCAATAACCTTGAGACTCAAGACGTGTTAAAGGCCTATCAGGCGCTCATCAATGAAGGGTTTGTCTATCATGTCAATGGCCACTATGAGATTGCGCGGGTGACGATTGAAGAAAAAAGCATCACCACCATTCAATCGCTCAGTGAGATGTTAAAGAGCGAAGGCTTTACCCCTTCTGCGACACGCTTAAGTCTCCATGAGATTCATCCCGAAGCGGAACCTAAGCTGAAACCTTTTTACGATAGCACCCATCGCTTGCTCGCGTTACATCATGTTTATGCGGGCGACGAAAGACCGCTTTTATACGTTGAAACCTATATTTCAACGAAAGATTATGACATTACGCATGACCAAGCCAAAGAAAGCGTGCATCAATACATCTTACCGAAACTCGCGTATGTTAAAAGACGGATTGATGTCGTGAAAGTCACCCCCGAGATTGCAAAGGCGCTTCATTTAGAGCTAAGCGATGCGGTCTTCCGTGTCCAAAACGTCTCTTACACCAAACATCATCAAGTTTTAGATGTCACCTGTGTGTACGCCGCGCCCAACTATACGATTCGCATCGATTCAGAACACTAAGCCTCAAAAAAACCGAGTTCAGCTGAACTCGGTTTTTGTTTGACCTAAGGCTTAAATATCGTATTGGGCGTTAATGGTCGCAGGCGTCTTACGCATCAATGCCATAACCGGGAATAACCCTGATAAAAGATTCATCGTATACACAAACACGACGCCGACACCGAGCGTGAGTGGCGTCACACGGAAGACATCTAAGACGGTGCGCGAAGTCTCTTGGATTTGCATCAAAATATAACTCATAAAGACAAAGCCGACCATCGTGGAGATCGTGGTGATAATCAGTCCTTCAATCAAGAAGAGTTTGGTGATGTCCCATTTAGAAATCCCCAATGAACGATACACCCCAATGTCATAAATCCGTTCAATCATCGAGGAACGAATGATGAAATAGAAACTTAAACTCGACGCAATAATGGCGATGACCGTAAAGATGAAGAGGCCTGAAAAACTACGTAAGTTCTCTGCCCGTTGATTGGCCAGTCGCACCGCTTGAATGTTTTCTCCTTCAAGATTTTGCGCGGCTAATTGATTGATCGTTCTTGAGGCGTTGCTGGTAAATAAGAACAAAGACGCGTTGTCATTCAGTCCTTCAAACACAAACCGATGGACGGTGGCTTGAGGGATTAAATAGACACGGTAAAAGGGATCGTCTGGCATCTCATAGACGCCAACCACTTGAAAGCTTTCCCCTTCAAAGACTTGATTAAAGGGCACAAAGTTCTCTAAATCAATTTGGCTGGGTACCGAGGTTTTTGGAAAAAGCATTTCACTAGGCGCCTCTGGCAGACGTCCCGCAAGCAGTGTGATTTCTTCTTCTAAAAGCGTCACGTCCATTAAAGGCGCTATGCTCATGCTGGTTTCAAATAAACGCATCGCAAGCGCCACGTTTAAATCACCATACAGGACACTGCCTGTGCCGTTGCTGACACCGACAATCTCAAAGTTAGGTAAGGCGTAACGACTGTTATTCACACCAAGGTTTAAAAACAAACTGAGTCGATTGACATTGAGCGCTGTCAGGGTGCTTTCACCCATCAGGCGTTCCGCTAAAAAGGAATCAATGACGACTTCGTAAGGCCCTTCTGGCAAACGCCCATAAAGAAGATCGTTTGAGTTCAACAAGCTCGCATCGACAATGGGTGCTTGAAAACGCTGTACGATATTCGCTTGATAGATGGGTGGAAGGGCTAAATCAAAGCTTAAAGACTGCGCATAACTGACCGCGGTCACTTCCGGTAAATCAAGCATTTGGTTTAAGGCTGTTTGACTCGGTAAAAATTGCTTTTCCACACTCACCGTGTGTCTAGGCATAACCAGTGTTTGACTTTCTGGAA
>SKGG01000030.1 GCA_007117565.1 Candidatus Izemoplasma sp.
CTTTGGATCAGCGCCATCATCGGCATCATCTTTGGGTATGGGTATTTCCTTTTAGGGACAACACTCTCCATCATGATCTTGTTTGTTTTAACGATCATCAAAAACGTCTTTAGGCATCACGTCGACGATCATCATTAACGAAGACTTAAGCGGCGCACAGCTTCCTGAGGCGCCGTTTTTTTATGGCCATCTTTTAGAGTATGACGGTGGCAATTTGTATGACAAGAAGGTATAATAAAATGACTGTTTAAAGGAGGCTATTTATGGCAACATTAATCATCAAAGACTTATACGCCAAAGTCGATGACAAAGAAATTTTAAAAGGCGTCAACTTAACGATTAAATCCGGGGAAACCCACGCAATTATGGGCCCTAACGGCACCGGGAAATCCACCTTAGCGAGCGTCATCATGGGCCATCCCCGTTATGAAGTCACGCAAGGCAGCATCACCCTAGATGGAGAAGACGTGCTCGAGATGGAAACCGACGAGCGCGCACGCGCAGGACTCTTCCTCGCGATGCAAGCCCCTCAAGAAGTCCCTGGAGTGACCAACTCAGACTTTTTAAAAACGGCGGTTGAAACCCGTCTAGAAGAAGGCGAACACTTAGCCCTTTTTGATTTCATTAAACAATACGACCAAGCCATTAGCGATTTAAAAATGGCGGACGATGTCCCACATCGTTATTTAAACGATGGCTTTTCTGGGGGCGAAAAAAAGCGTAATGAGATTTTACAGATGAAACTCTTAAAACCGCGCATTGCGATTCTTGATGAAATCGATTCAGGCCTTGATGTGGATGCGCTTAAAATTGTGGGCGATAACGTCTCTAAGATGCAGACCGATGAGTTGGGTCTACTCATGATCACCCATTACCAAAGGATTTTAGAATACATTAACGCCGACATCATCCACGTGATGATGCAAGGCCGGATCGTCAAAACCGGCGATCAAGCCTTAATGAAAAAGATTGACACTGAGGGGTACGACTGGTTAAAAGAAGAACTTGGCATCGACGATGAGCGTGTGATCGTCGAAGACAATGAGCCTGTGTTCTTAAACCCAACCAAGAAAGAAGCGCTCTAACATGTCTGATGCGTTAAAGACCCTAGCCCCTGAGCTTCAAAGCCTGATTGGCGCGGTAGAGAATGTCATTGTCGTCTGTGATGGCAACATCATTCACCAACAACTCTCCCCTGCTTTTGATGGCCTAACCATTAACCAAACCCTCATCTACGACGCCCAAAAGTTCGATTTAGACGACCCTGCGGTGGCGTACAATTTAGAACATACCAACAGCACGTTAAGTTTAATCGTCCCTAAAGACACCGTCTTAAAACCGACCCTTTATGTCTTTGTCATCCAAGGGGACCTTGATTTAGTGCATCAAACCCACGTGCATTTAGAAGCCAACGCTGAACTGAGCGTATTTGAATATTTAGGCAACACCACACAAGCGGGCATCAACATCCTCACGCATGCGGATGTGGACCCGTACGCAACCCTCAACTATTTATCACTCGCGGCGCATACCAAACATGCGGCCGTCTCTTTAAACCGTTTTGCGAACATTGCTGAACGCGCCAACGCAACCTACACGCTCGCGCTCTTTGGCGAAGCGCTCACCCAACAAAACACCCACCACATCATTCATGGGTACCAAGGGGAATCCTTGGTTAAAGTGGTCGCGTTTACCGACCAAACCCAAGAAGCGTTTATCAGAACGCTTGTTGAGCATCAAGCCATTGATTCGACCGGCAACATCGAACATTACGGTGTCGCCAACGATGAAAGCTTTTTAACCTTTGAAGGGATGGGTAAAATCCTTAAAGGCATGCGCCAATCAAAAGCCTTTCAAAGCACCAAAGGCGTTGTTTTAGCACCTAAAGCACGCCTCGATGCGAACCCTTTATTAGTGATTGATGAATACGACGTCGAAGCCGGTCACGGCGCGGCGGTTGGCCGTATTGACGAAGAACAACTCTATTACATGATGAGTCGTGGCTTAACCAAAAAAGAAGCCGAACGTCTCATCATCAACGGCTTTTTAGCGCCGCTCAGTCAACTTTTAGCGGACGCCGCGATGGATGATCACATCCGTGCGTTATTGGCCGCCAAAACACAGTAGGTGATGCTATGAGCAGTCGTGCTCGAAAAGAAGATTTTCCTGTTTTAAAAGCGAAAGACGTAGCCTATCTAGACACCGCCGCGTCCTCGTTGACCCCGCAAGTGGTCATCGATGCGATGAACCGGTACTATGAACAGTTTCCGGTCAACGTGCATCGCGGCGTGTATGAACTGGGCCATGAAGCCACGGAAGCGTACGAAACCGCACGCGACCGAGTGGCGCGTTTTTTGCATGCCAAACGCGAAGAAATCGTCTTTACCAAGGGCGCGTCACACGGCCTCAACATCGTCGCACACGGACTGGCTAAAACGTTAGGTCCAGGCGATGAAATCATGGTCAGCGAACTCGAACATCACTCCAACTATCTCCCTTGGGTCGAAGCCGCCAAAACCTCTGGGGCCACCTTGACGTTTGTGAATTTAACCAAAGACGGTGAGATCACCGAAGAGGCGTTTTTAAAGACACTCACACCCAAGACTAAAGTCATTGCATTAACCTATGTTTCCAATACGATGGGCACCATCACACCGCTTGAAAAAATCATCCCTCATGCGCGAAAACAAGACGCCATCGTGGTCATTGACGCGGCCCAAGCCGTGCCTCACATGGCGGTGGATGTCGGTCAACTTGACGTTGATTTCTTAGCGTTTTCAGGGCATAAGATGTGTGGTCCTACGGGCATTGGGGTATTATATGGTAAAGAAGATAAGCTCAATGCGCTGGCGCCATTTGAGTTTGGCGGCGAGATGAACGATTACGTCAGTAAAACATCCGTCTCTTATAAAGATGCACCGTATCGTTTTGAAACGGGTACCCCACCGATCGCCGAAGCGCTCGGGTTACACGCGGCGATTGATTACTTAGAATCAATCACCTATAGCCGCATTGGGGCACATGAAAA
>SKGG01000032.1 GCA_007117565.1 Candidatus Izemoplasma sp.
ATCAGTTCTAAACTGGCTTCACAGCCGCCTTGAATTTGAGCAATGATTTCATAATCGTTCAATCTTTGACGCATGAGGTGGGTTATCTCGCTTTCGTAAGTTGATGCATGGCAATGCCTGCCGCCACGCTGACGTTCAAGCTGTTGGTTTGTCCAAACATCGGGATCGTGACCAACGCATCACATCGTTTTTTTACTAAACTAGATAGACCGGCACCTTCACTGCCGAGCACCAAACACACCGAGGTGTCGCTTGGCAAGGATTCAAGCGTGTTGGGGGTGTCAATGTCTAAACCATAAACCCAACAATGATGCGCTTTTAATGTTTCTATGGTTTGCGCAAGATTGGTCACTTGAATTAAAGGTAGTGTCTCGATCGCGCCTGTGGATACTTTGACGACCGTTGCATTAATGGGCGACGTGCGATGTTTTCCGATGATCATCGCGTCAAACCCAAACGCTTCAGCCGTACGGAGGATAGCGCCTACATTGTGTGGATCGGTAATGCCGTCCAACATCACAAACCGCTTAAGGCCTGGCCGTTCCAACATCGGTTTGAGCGGCGTAAACTGATAGGGCGCTACATAAGCTGCAATCCCTTGATGACCCGGACCGCATAAATGATCCAAGGCTTGGCGACTTTTTTTGACCACAGGAATGTTTGCATCAAGCAAGCGTTTGATGTCTGGGTCTTTTAGATCACCAGCCACAAGCGCACGCTCGATGTGACGACCTGCTTGAAAGGCTTCAAACACAGGGTTTTTACCATGAATTAATTGTGCCATCGTCTATCTTCAACTCCATCCTAGCATGTGTTCTTTTAACTTCAACTTGCGAAAATTTTAAAAATCGTCAACCGATTTTTTGAAACACCATCGCGCACAAATCATCAATGCGCTGTTCCTTGCCTTGAAGCGCTAAGGCACCGAGTAAAGATTCAAAACCACTGGCTAAAAGGTACCCTTGTAAATCAATATGTTTCGGTTTTTTAGAAATTTTGGCGTTGCGTCCTTTTAACACAAACTGCCACTCATCGTCGCTTAAATGTGGTTGAATGACGTTAAGGGCGGAAACTTGAGCGGCCGCCATGGTAAGCTGTGTGACGGCTTGATGCAGACGGTTTACTTGATGCATGCCTTGCGCTATGTAATATTCGCGCACCCTTTTTTCATACACCACGTCGCCTAAGTACGCGAGCACTTGACCGTTAGGCATCATGCAAGAATGCCTCGTTCGGTTAGAGACGCTCTTAAGCGATCCGCTTTATCGTAGTCTTTATTGCGACGGGCGTCGGCCCACTCCATATACATGTTCCGGTCCGCTTTATTTAAACGCATAAGATCAATCGATAGACCTAAAATGTCAAAGAACACATTCATCATCGATAACGCATTCAACAACGCGTCTAAGTCATCGTCTTGCCGTAACCGTTGATTAAGTAGTTTGGTTAAGGCTTGAAGCTGTGTGATGGCGTTAGGGGTATTAAAGTCATCTTTTAAGGCTTTAATAAACGCGTTGTAAATTTCTTTCACGACCACATCTTCATTGACTGGATTATCAAGATACTCGGCTAGATCTAAACGATAGAACGCTTGTGTGTACGCTCGTTTAACTTTGTCCCATTCTTGGACGTAGCTTTTTAACGCTTCATCGGTGTAATGAATGGGTGCGCGGTAATAGTTCGATAACATATATAAACGAAAGCCCATATAATCCACATCAAGATCTTTAACTAAGATGATTTCGCCTTCGCTTTTGGACATTTTTTTATCACCCACACGCAAATGACCACTGTGCATCCAAACATTCGCAATCGCATGACCATGAAGCGCTTTAGATTGTGCAATTTCATTTTCATGGTGCGGGAACATCAAGCCCGTGCCTCCCCCATGAATGTCAATACGTCCCCCAAAGATGTCTTCAATCATCGCCACACATTCAGTGTGCCATCCTGGTCGTCCTTCGCCCCAAGGGGAAGGATAGGTCACTCCCACAGGTGTTTTTTTCCAAAGGGTGAAATCCAATGGGTTGCGTTTTTTTGGGTTCGCTTCAATTCGAGCGCCCACTTCTTGATCGTCGACGTTACGGTTTGATAAGATCCCATAGTCCTCAATGTAGTTCACATCAAAATAAACATCACCGTCAATCTCATACGCACTACCTTGGTCAATTAAACGGCTGATGTACTGAATGATGCTGTCCATGTATTTAGTGACGCGAGGTGCTAAATAATCATGTTGTGAACCGACTCTTGCGACGTCCTCTAAAAAGGCTGTGATGAACTTCGCCGCAACCTCGGCTTCTGAGGTTTCATCTTCAATCGCTTTGGTGATGATTTTATCGTCAACATCGGTAAAATTAGACACAAAATGAACCGTGTAACCTAAATGTTCAAAAGTGCGTCTCACGACATCAAAAAAAATCACTGGACGAGCGTTCCCAATGTGAATATAGTTGTAAACCGTGGGCCCACACACATACATGCTGACGGTGTTGTCAACCCGTGGTTTGAACGGTTCTGTTTTGTCCGTTAGCGTGTTATAGATTCGCATACAATCACTTCCTTAATAAAGTCAAGCTTATTGTATCACAAGGCTAGGAGCGTGAAAATAGAAGCAATAAAAAACAGAGGCTGGGCCTCTGTTTCGTTAATTCATTAAAGTGTTACTACGTTGGTTGCTTGAGGACCACGATCGCCCTCGGTCACTTCAAATTCAACTTTGTCGCCTTCGTTTAAGGTTTTAAACCCTTCCGATTGAATGGCACTGTAGTGTACGAAGATGTCATTTCCTTCGTCGGTTGTAATGAAGCCGTAACCTTTTTCTGAATTAAACCATTTAACTGTTCCTGTCATGCAAAGAAAATCTCCTTTAGATATGTGATAACACTATTATAGTCAAAAATTTTTAAAATTGCAAACATCACTTTAGCAACTTAAGCGTTTCCTGTAAACGCTCGAGTACGAGTTCTTTTCCCATAAGGTGCATCATCTTAGGGAGTTCAGGACCATGCATGGCCGCACTCAC
>SKGG01000001.1 GCA_007117565.1 Candidatus Izemoplasma sp.
GCCTTAAAACCGAGCGATTTCAAATACTTTTCATGCGCTTCCACCGAAGCGTAGGCAATGACTTCTTCAATGCCTTCATTACGCCAAAGCGTTTTGGCGTGATGAAGCATCATCTGACCGTTTTTAAAATCACGATAGGGTTTGATCACATAATCTAAGGTGATCAACATCGTTTTAGCATCCACTTTTTGTGCTAAAAAGAGGCCGACCATGTGGGTGTTGCGCAAGATGAAAAAGCGCAAGGTAGAGGTCTCTAAGACGGTCTCATCGACACTCATAAAGTGAGTGATGTCTTCTTTTTGATTGCTTAAAAAGGTTTTTGCAAGTTCATCGTTGGGCCTAAACGTGACAAACTGAAAGAAGTCTTTCGCGTTGGCCATCTGTGAAAGGTAATAAACATTCACCAGCACAATGCCTGCGTTTAAACCAAAGACCGGCCATGCGCTGATTAAAAAGCCATAGACCGCAAACATCAAGGCGCCCACTAAGTTAATGTAGCGTAACCACTTAATGTTCGTCATTAAAAGAGAGATTAAAATAATAACGCCTGCGATAATTCCTAACGGTTCAATCATCGTTTACTCCTCATCCTTGTCGACCCAGACGATGCCGTCTTGGGCGCCATAACGGTAATCAAATTGTGAAAATATCAGTTGTTCATACGCCACCCCACCATTCGCCGCACGTGCAAAGGTGACTTGTTTGAGAAGAGCGTCATAATAAGGCTCATACAGTCGCCCCTCGATGGTACTCGCCTGTGCGTCAACGGGTTCTAACGCGTCGAGTGTTTTTAACGCTTTACGTTGAAAACGGCCCGCAGCAATCAGTCCACGAGCGCGTTTTAAATGTTCAGTGATTGTCATGAAGTGCCTCCTCGATGTCTTGTTTTAAAGCCTCAGGCGGGGTTTGTGTGCCATACCTTTGAATCACAGCACCGTCTCTTGATAGGAGAAACTTTTCGAAATTCCAGCGCACCTCAGCCCCGCCGGTAGCGGCTTTGAGCGCTTTAAACAAAGGGTGTGCACCCTCACCGTTTACCTCAATTTTCTGATAAACCGGGAATGTCACGCCAAAATGGGTTTGACAAAACGCATGAATGGTGGCGTTATCTTCAGGGTCTTGATCTTTAAACTGATTACAAGGAAACACCAAAACTTTAAAGCCCTTGTCTTGATACGTTTTATAAAGGGTCTCTAAGCCTTTAAATTGTGGTGTGTAGCCACATTTTGAGGCGGTATTGACAATCAGTAAGACGTCATCTGCGTAATCGCTTAAAGCATGTGTTTCGCCATTCATAAGGGTGGCTTTATGGGTTTTTATCATCGTTTTCACCTCACTTGATTATAGCATAGATGGCGCTTTATAGCGCCCTTTGTTTGAAATAATTATGACACTGTGTTACACTTAAATTCAATTATACCGCTGAAGGAATATAGGTGACCCGTATGGAAAAAAAAGCGCTTAAAGACGCCATTTTAAAAAGCAGTCTTCTCTTTTTTAAAGACGCCCCGTTTCAAAAGGTTTCAACGAATGATATCGTCACCCATGCGGGGGTCTCTAAAGGACTCTTGTTTCATTACTTCAACGATAAACGGACACTTTACATCACGCTTTATGAACATGTTTGGGACCACATCAAACACGCCGTCTTGCGTGATGAAAAAATGAGTGATCCTAATTTGTTTGTGCGTCTAAATCACTTCTTTTATTCACAGCGAGCGTATCTCATGCATCACACCGATCACGCGCTTTTCTTAAAGCGTGTGCATCTCACCAGCGATGATACGATCGCAAAAAAACGGCATCACGCCTATCAAGCCATTCAAAATCAGTTTTATAAACGCATTTTTGATGGGATTGATACCAGTTTATTTAAACCAGAAATCAATTTAAACGACGCTTACAAAGTGCTTGTTTGGACGCTTCAACGTGTCGCCAGCGACTGGGAGAAAAACCATAAAGAGACAAGCACCGACGAAGCACTCACCGTGCTTGGCCAAGAGTTAGAACATTATCTGAGTTTCTTTGAACAACTGTTTTTAAAATAAAAAACGCTCACAGGATGAGCGTCAAGATGATTTGATAAAGCAGCGTAAACGCAAGATACAACGCAAGTGCATAAAGCAGACTGACACTGGTGAAAACCACGGTCAGTCTTTTTTTTAAGGGCGCTTCACGCACCACTTTCAAGAGTAACAAAAACCTTAGCAACATCAACACCATCAACAAAAGCATCCAGACACCCAGCATAAGCCCTAAGGGGATGATGCCCTGCATGACCGCAAGGAGCGTCACACCAAAGAGCGGGAGTAACACCGCATCTTTTTTAAGGAGCCGCATTAGAAGAGACCTTTAGGGTAATCTAAATACCCAAGCGCCACCGCGCCGGGTCCGACATGAGCCGCAAGGGCAGGATTGATGGGCGTAATGAAGAGTTTACGTAAGGTTGGATTGATGGCTTTTAACCGTGCTTCAATGTAATCGGCCATCGCGTGGTTGTTCGCATGCATGATGAACGGTTCCACCGTCCGTGTGCCAACGTTCGCTTGATAATTTTCAATTAAGCGATCCACCGCACGGTGAAAGGTTCGCACTTTATCAAGCACTTCAATTTCCCCTTGTTGGTTGAGGTTCATCAAAGGTTTCACTTTTAAAAGGTTCCCTAAGGCGCCTTTGACGGTGCCTAAACGACCGTGTTGTTTTAAAAAAGAAATCGTCTCGACCGCAAAGGTGAAATGTTGATGATCACGCATCGTTTCAAGCGCTTTATAAATGCTTGACACATCGTGACCAAGTGACACCATATGGGCCGCACTGAGCGCCATTTTCGCTTGGGGGTAGCCGAGTGTTTTTGAATCAAAAACAATCACTTTCATGCTGTCTTTAAAGCTGTTCGCAGCTAAAAGCGCATTCGCATGAAACTGCGAAAACTGACTGGAAAGCGTGATGATAAAGACCGCGTCAAACTCGCGTTCTAAAAAGGTTTCAAGCGTATCGATGATGCTTTGATA
>SKGG01000004.1 GCA_007117565.1 Candidatus Izemoplasma sp.
TCACGGCGCCTCAGGCGCCGATGTGATGGATGCGACGCCTGAAGCGTTAAAGACCATTTCTAAGGCGCTTTTAAAAGAAGGTACAACACGTTTTTTACCCACCACCATGACGATGGATGACACCAGCATTTGCCAAGCCTTAAAGAATATTGTCAACACGACCGTTGAAGGGGCGCAAATTGAAGGGGTTCATTTAGAAGGCCCTTTTATTTCGAAACATTATCCAGGCGCGCAAAACCCGATCTATATTGAAAAAGGCACCCCTGATTTGTTTGATCGATACTATTCAGCCTCAAGAGGGCTCATCAATCTGATGACCTTTGCGCCAGAAGTGCATGACGCCGCCTTTATCGAACATGTTCAAAACAAAGGCGTTGTTCTTTCGGTGGGCCACAGTGCGGCCAAAGAAGACGACATGTTAATGGCGATCGATCACGGTGTCCATCGACTGACCCATTTTTATAACGCGATGAACCCCTTGCATCACCGTGATTTAGGGGTCGTAGGGATGGCGTTATTACAAGACGATATGCACTATGAAGTGATTGCGGATCGTGTCCATTCAAGCGATCATGCGCTTAAACTTTTAGCCAAACTTAAACCCGATCAACTCGTCTTTATCACTGATTCCATTAGCGCTAAAAACTTAGACGATGGTGAGTACAGTTTAGGGGGATTAAAGATTTTGGTGAAAAACGGCATTGCCAGGACCGAATCGGGCGCTTTAGCCGGCTCAACGCTTCATTTTGATCAAGCGCTTAGAAACATGGCCGTGCTCACGGGATGGTCGCTCCCGCAACTGACTAAAGCGACGTCTCATAATCCGGCAAAACTACTTAAACGTGACCATGAACTGGGTCAGATTAAACCAGGGTATCTCGCCGATCTAGTGCTTTTAGACGATCACTTAAATGTCTTAAAAGTCTATGTTGAAGGGGCCCTAAAATACGCTTCAGAATCTTAAAAAAAACGCGCAAAGCTTGTTGGCTTTGCGCGTTTTTTATAAGTAGAATATGTTGTCTTTAAACGCTTTAAAGAGCGCTTTATTGTAGTCGTCACCATCGTCAAGGTTGGCGCTGTGAAGGATCGGGACTTTAATGCCCGCCTGAAGCGCTTGGTGAACGGTTTCTACCAAGATAGCATTCACAATCGCGGAGCCAATGACGGTACTGGTTGGTGCGACTTTTTGACTAAGTTGTAGGAAGCTCATCGACGCATCGCCGATGTCGCCGTGGTTATCAATAACCACATCCGCTAGCTCAAAGAGACGTTTTCCACTGGGGTGTCTGGAGGTGACACTGCTTGAATAGGTGACGTTTGTGATCGCAATCACATGAACGTCTTTCTTTTTAGCTTCTAAGACAAAATCAATCATCACGGTATTGCGGCCAGATACGGAATGCACCAGCACCACATCGCCCTTCTTAAAGGGTGTTTTTTGAGCCAGTAAGGTGCCATAGCCAGGCAAGCGTTCCATCATGGAGGTGTGTGTGATGGGACGCACCGCGAGATTGAGTGAGGGGGCTTCGACGGGGTTGATCGTCGCTAAGCCGCCCGCACGGTAAAACAACTCTTGGGTGAGGATGCCTGCATGAGAAGCGCCAAAGACAAAGATGTTTTGTTTGTCTTTGGTCGCTTTGACCCATAACGAGGCAGCCGCTTTGATGGCGGAAGCTTCGTCACGTTCAACCGTTTCAAGTAGGGTTTTGATGTGGTTGAGATAATCGCTAAACGAAGGCATTAATTAAAACAATCCACCAAAGAGGTTCGCAATGAAGCCGGTGACAATGCCCCATAAACTCATATCGTTTCCGCCAAAGATGAGCATCCAGTCTTGAATGGTAGCTTGATAGAAGGTAAGCGATAAGCCAAGGACCAAGACCATCGCCACGGCTGCGACACTGGTACCAATGACCGCACCACGCACACCGCCTTGACCTTCAGCGATGATGGAAGCTGTACCACATTCAAAGAAGCTGGTAATGATCAGAGGAATCAGCAACACGCCAAAGATGTTAAAGGCATTCGAGATGATGATGAGTGTGGTTGAAACGACCATCGCGACCACGAAGCCAATTAATAACGCGTTAGGTTTGTAGTTAAACAGTAAGGGGCAGTCGTACGCTGGTTGTGCATCAGGAATCAGTTTTTCAGAGATCCCTTGGAACGCAGGGACGATTTCATTGACTAACATCCGTACGCCTTGGAGTAAGATAATGAGACCCACACCAAACTGTAAGCCTTGCATGAGTGAAAAAGTAAATAACCCTTGGTCGTTATCAAAACCACCAAGCGCTAAACCACTGACGATAAAGGTGATGAAAATCACAATTGAACCGGTGATTGAAACTTCACGGAAGAAGGAAAGTCCTGCAGGAAGTTTGAGATCTTCGGTTGAATTTTCTTTGTTACCAACGTATTTTGCGATGGTCCCCGCAAGTAACGCTAAGAACCCTGATGGGTGTCCTAAAGTAAAGGAATCGTCGCCGATGACTTCACGGACAAAGGGACGTAAAATGTAAGGCATAAACGACCAGTAAAGGGCTGAGAGTAAGCCACCCCATACGACAAGCGCCCAGTCTGCTGTGATTCCGCCACCCACCGCAACGGCAACAAAGATAAAGGGCATCCACCAAAGGAAGTGTCCGGTTAAGAAGACCGTTTTAACTTTGGTAAAACGTGCAATCAATAAGTGAATCACAAAACCAACCAGCATCGCAAGGCCAACAATCGACCCATATTGAGCGGTATACGCATCGACACCTAAGCCTGGAACCGTGCCTTCAGTGCCATAGATGCCTTGGTAAAGAATGTTTAAAGGTAAGATCGCGCCGACTAAAACGTCGACCCCAATACCAATAATGAACATCCCAAAGGCTGCTAAAAAGCCACCTTTTAAAATTTTATCGATTGGTTTTTTCTGTAAGGCTAAACCAACGACCGCAATGAGACCAAGTAAAAAGGGAGGATTTCTAA
>SKGG01000038.1 GCA_007117565.1 Candidatus Izemoplasma sp.
AAAAAAAGACAACGCTTACATCGTTGTCTTAAGTTCAATCATTAAGTCTCTTAAGTGAGCCGCTTCTTCAAAGTCAAGCTTGGCGGCAGCTGAGCGCATCTGTTTTTCAAGGTCGGCGACCAACAGACGTTTTTCTTCTGCGGACATGTCGGTGATCTTTTTCGCTTCTTCTTGTGAATCGCTCTTAATGCGAATCGCTTCATAGATCGTTTTAACAATCGTTGTGGGCGTGATGCCATACGTTTCATTATGCGCCGCTTGAATGGTGCGACGACGATTCGTCTCATCGATCGCAAACTGCATCGAAGGCGTGATCGAATCCGCATAAAGTGTTACATGACCATCGCTGTTGCGTGCGGCCCGTCCGATCGTTTGAATGAGCGACCGTGAAGAGCGTAAAAACCCTTCTTTATCCGCATCTAAGATGCCGATAAAAGCGACTTCGGGTAAATCGAGCCCTTCTCTTAATAAGTTAATCCCCACAATCACATCGTAGATGCCAAGACGTAAGTCCCGAATGATTTCAATGCGTTCGAGCGATTTAATCTCCGAATGCAAGTAGGCGACTTTGATGCCGAGTTCTTTTAAGTACGCGGTCAAATCTTCACTCATTTTAATGGTCATGGTGGTGATGAGCGCCCGTTGTTTATGTTTGATTGCGTGATCAATTTCTTTAAGTAAATCGTCGATTTGACCCTCTTTTGGCTTCACGGTCACGACCGGATCAAGCAAACCTGTAGGTCTTATGATTTGTTCAATCACAGGAATCTCTTTGCCTAACTCATAATCGCCAGGTGTCGCAGAGACATAGACCACTTGCTTAATCTTATCTTCAAACTCACTGAAATTTAGGGGTCTATTATCAAGCGCACTCGGCAAACGAAAGCCAAAGTCCACCAGCGTTTGTTTCCGTGCACGGTCGCCGTTAAACATACCTCTGACTTGGGGTAAGGTCACATGCGACTCATCGACCACTAAGACAAACTCATCGCCAAAGAAATCAAGCAGCGTCGCAGGCGTCTCGCCTTCACCGCGTAACGATAAATGACGCGAATAGTTTTCAACGCCCTTACAAGACCCTGTTTCACGCAACATCTCTAAGTCGTAGTTCGTGCGTTGTTTGAGCCGTTCTTTCTCAACGATTTTTCCTTCTTGATCAAAGACCTCTAACTGATGTTCAAGTTCTGCTTCAATGCGACGTATGGCTTCATCGAGTTTTTCTTTGTTGGTTACGAACTGGGTGGCTGGGAAGAGTGTTAAAACGCTGTAATGGTCCAACACTTCACCGGTGATGACATCAAAGGAACGGACGCGTTCGAGTTCATCGTCAAAAAACTCTAACCGATAAGCGATCGTCTTTTTATACATCGGGAGGATTTCAATGACATCGCCTTTGACACGATAAGACCCCCGTTGAAAGTCGATGTCGTTACGAACATAAAGCATATCAATCAATTTTTTAACCAGGGTTTGACGCTCTAAGGTTTGACCTTCACGCACAGTCAAGGTCGCGTTTTTATAATCATCAGGATCCCCTATCCCATAGATACACGACACACTCGCCACGACAATGACATCGTCACGTTCTAAAAGTGAGGCGGTCGCGCTGTGACGGAGTTCATCAATTTCATCGTTGGTTTTGGCGTCTTTTTCAATGTATAGGTCTCTCGTGGGTACGTAGGCTTCAGGTTGGTAATAATCGTAATAAGAAATAAAATATTCCACTCGGTTATGGGGAAAAAAGGCCTTAAACTCTGAATAGAGTTGGCCGGCCAACGTTTTATTGTGGGCTAAGACGAGGACGGGTTTGTTGATCCGTGCGATGACGTTGGACATCGTAAAAGTTTTCCCCGTACCTGTTGCGCCTAAGAGCACTTGTTCTTTAATGCCCGATTCAATGTTTTGTGCGATCGTTTCAATCGCCTGTGCTTGATCGCCCTGGGGTTGATAGGGACTTTCGAGTTTAAATGGCATAAGACACCTCTTAAATAGTGTACCTTAGAGTGCGTGAGAATGCCAATAGAAAAGCCCTGAAATCAGGGCTTTTTATAGGCTTTTACCTTACGCGTGTAGTTTGATTAAAGCCTCAATCACATCGTCTGCAAGCGTACTTTGATCCCACTGATTAAAGGGATCCGCAAGCGCGATGACGCTGCCAAAGAAGAGTGCTTCAACCGCATGCAAGGCCCCACCGCTTAAAGCTTTATTTAATCTTCCTTCACGGTGACCTTGCGCAATAATTTCATGAAGGCGCGTTTCACTCAAGCGGTAAGCTTCTTGAACTTTCGCATGGACTTGGAGCTTGAGTGCTTCACTTAGTGCGCCAACTTCGGGGTGATACATGACAGAAGACATGGAGCGTTTTTTTTGCGTTAAGCTCACTAAGCGATTGAAATAAAGTTTAAGACGCTCATCAAACGATTGATGTTCTTCGCCTTCAAGTGCTAAGAGCTCTTGCATATGTGTTTCAATCAAATAACTTAAGGCCTGAGCAATCATCGTTTGTTTGTTATCGAAATACTCATACAGAGTGCTTTTTGCAATGCTTAAATGTTTTGCGAGATTACTCATCGTGAAGGTTTCTTCGGTGTGATGATGCAAAAGGTTCAAGACTTCCTCTAAAATCGCTTGTTTTTTATCGCTCATCGTTGGCCTCCACACGCTTTAAAATGGCTTCAAAATCAGGTTGTCGAGGCGCTTTTTTTGGTTTGGGTGTTTCTTGATTTTTTGATCCTTCTTCAATCACCGTGTGAACCGTTTTCTTGCGACCAAACGGCCAAACGATGATTAAAACACTAAGCAACAACATTCCGCCGCCAAAGAGTGCGGCTTCCAAAAGACCAAAGAGGTCATTCAACACAATCGTGCCCACCGACGCCACGATGGCTAAAAAGCCGCCAAAGATGAACCGTCCTCGACGAGTCACTAAATCGTACATGATCGGCACCACAAAGATTGTTAAGAACGT
>SKGG01000028.1 GCA_007117565.1 Candidatus Izemoplasma sp.
CACGTTATGGCAATCCTTTACCGCCGATGGTGCAAGCACGTTTAGATAAAGAACTTCATGCGATCATCACACACCGCTTTTCATCAGTCTATTACATTTCTTATTTACTCGTGAAAAAATCACTCGATGAAGGCTATTTGGTTGGTTCACGAGGTTCGGTGGGCTCATCGCTTGTGGCCACCCTTATGGGCATCACCGAAGTGAATCCACTGCCGCCCCATTATGTGTGTGATCACTGTCATTTTACTTCGTTTAAACGGACCCCGGATGAACGGGAACGTTTCCCTATCGAAATGATTGAAAAACCATATCAAGAAGCGCTTGAGACAGTCAGTTGTGGGTTTGATTTAAGACCACTCAAATGTCCGAACTGTCAAGAACCTTTAAGACGTGATGGGCATGACATTCCGTTTGAAACCTTCTTAGGCTTTAAAGGCGATAAAGTACCAGACATTGATTTGAACTTCTCAGGCGATTACCAAGGCAAAGTACACGATTACATTCGTGAGATTTTCGGTCATGACCGTGCGTTTCGTGCGGGGACGATTTCCACCGTGGCCGATAAAACCGCCTTTGGGTATGTCAAGGGCTATTTAGAAAAACAAAACTTGACCTTACGACCCGCCGAAATTGAACGACGAGCAAAAGTCATTGCGGGCGTTAAACGCTCGACCGGTCAACATCCAGGGGGCATCGTGGTGGTGCCGTTTGATCACACCATCACCGAAGTCACACCAGTGCAATATCCAGCAGACGATGTGAACAGCGCCTGGCGGACGACGCATTTTGATTACCATGCGTTTGAGTCTAACCTTTTTAAACTCGATGTCTTAGGCCACGATGATCCAACGATGATCCGTTTCTTAATGGACTTCGCGAAGGAAAATCCCATCGATTTTCCATTCACCGATGCCCGTGACATTCCGCTTGATGATCCGAAAGTCTACGCGTTACTCTCAGGCACAGACGTCATTGGTTTAAAACCAGAAGACATCCGCTCAGAGGTGGCGTCTTATGGTGTGCCTGAGATGGGCACTAACTTTGTGCGTGGGATGTTAAAAGCGGCACGGCCTAAAACGTTCGCCGACATTGTTAAAATTTCAGGGCTTTCGCATGGAACGGATGTGTGGCTTAACAACGCTGAAATGTTGGTTTCTGGTAAAAAGTCAGAATTTGGGACGATCCCTTTTGAACAAGTGATCGGCTGTCGTGATGACATCATGGTGACGCTCATTCAATATGGCTTAAAACATGAAGTGGCGTTTGAGATTTCTGAGTTTATACGTCGTGGTCGGCCACTCAAAGAACCGACCAAGTGGGAAGGGTATCAAAAAGTGATGGAAGAACATCAAATCCCTGCTTGGTACATTTGGTCGTGTGGCCAAATTCAATACATGTTCCCAAAAGCCCATGCGACAGCTTACGTTATGATGGCGCTTCGTATTGCTTGGTTTAAAGTGCATCGACCGCTTTATTTCTATGCGGCTTATTTCTCTAAGCGTGCCAAAGATTTTGATTTGATTGCGATGATTGGTGGCGAACGCACGATTGAAAATCGCATGGATGAAATCTTGAGTAAAGGCAACCGTGCGACCGAGACAGAAAAACGTCTTTTAACGGTGCTTGAAGTGGCGCTTGAAATGGCCAAACGCGGTTATCATTTTGAATCGATTGACATTCATACCTCACAAGCGCGTGACTTTGTCATTACGAAGTCACACGGGTTAAGAATGCCGTTTTCAGCGCTTGAAGGCTTAGGTGAAAAAGTGGCCTTATCGATTGTCAGTGCACGTGATGAAAAACCGTTCCAATCACAAGAAGATCTAAAAACGCGCACCCAACTGACCAAAACCTCATTTGATCGTTTATTAGCGCTGGATGCGCTGAAAGATTTACCAGAAGATTCGCAAATGTCTTTGTTTGAACTTTAAACCTTGCTATACTATAGAATGAAATTATCGACAAGGAGTGACACTTATGTTTCGAGCATCTCGTGGCTTTCGTAGCCGAAATCCATTGATGAGTCGTATGCCTTATGGCTCAGCGACAAGCACTGGCGCACAAGCCAGTTATAGCACGTTTTTATTTAAACTCACCATCTTAGTGGGCGTTATGGTCGCCTTTGGGGCGTTGGCCATGGGCAGCATTATGGAAGCTGGGGAAGTGTTTGGTGGCGTTGTTTTACTAATTGCGGCGCCGATTGTTGCTTTTATCAGCGTCATTGTGGCGATGCGATCGGTGCGCTTAGCGCCTTATTTTGGCCTGCTTTATGCGGTCATGCAGGGGATTTTTCTTGGCACCATTTCAGGGCTTTACGAGTTGATTGCAGGCGACGGCATTGTCGCGACGGCGCTTTTAGGCACAGCTGGGGTGTTTGTGGCGATGCTTATCTTGTTTCGCTCAGGCATCATTCGTGTGACAGAGACCTTTAGAAAAGTGATGTTCATGGCGTTGCTCGGCATCATTTTTAGCAGTCTGTTTTTGTTTGTTTTATCGCTCTTTGGGCTCTTTGGTGAACTGGCGTTTGGCTTTTACTTTGTCATTATCATCGTCAGTGTCATCGTCGCGTCCCTTTATTTAGTCATTGATTTTGACAACATTCAAACCCTCATCGATTCAGGCGCCGATCAACGTTATGAATGGATGTATGCGCTCAGTTTACTCATCACCGTGGTTTGGTTGTATGTCGAGTTGTTACGATTACTATTGATTTTAACGCAACGTCGCAGATAACCACAAAAGTGCGGAATCCGCGCTTTTTTAACTTTAACTTAAAGGAGAATATCGTATGAGTACTTGGTCCTTAGACGCACTGTTTAAAAGTTATGACGATCCGGCTTATCAAGGCGCGCTTGACACGCTCGATGAGACTTTGAAAGAAGCCAATATTTGGCTATCAAAACACCTTGAAGCTAGCCCTTTAGAGGCGCTTAAAGACGGTTTAACCTTAAGTCGTAA
>SKGG01000080.1 GCA_007117565.1 Candidatus Izemoplasma sp.
CATGAAATCCGTCTTAGCGATGGTCTTAGTCGGGGGCAGAGGCAGTCGCTTACATTCGATGACCAAACACACCGCAAAACCTGCGGTGCCGTTTTTGGGTAAATATAAACTCATTGATTTTGTCTTAAGTAACCTCACGCATTCATTTATTGATACGGTGGGCATCATCACCCAGTATGAACCGCAAGAGTTGATGAACTACATCCAACGCGGCAGTTCTTGGGACTTAGACGTGCGTGAGGGTGGGATTCATTTTTTGACCCCATATCAATCACAAGCCGGTGAACAATTTCAACGCGGCACCGCGGATGCGATCAAACAACACTTTTATTTTATTGAACAGTACGAGGCGGAATGGATTTTAATCGCTTCAGGCGATCACGTCTATAAAATGGATTATCGTCCGATGATTGAGTTTGCGCGTTTAAAAAATGCGGACGTGACGATTGCGGCGTTTAAACCGAGCGATGCCTTATCGCGTTATGGGGTCTTAGATTTTGATGAATCAGGCAAACTTTTAGATTTTGCGGAAAAACCAGAACAGCCTAAAAGTGCGTACGCGTCGATGGGGCTTTACGTCTTTAAAAAAGACGCCCTTAAACGTTTGTTGTTTGAAGACGCTGGCGATCATTTTGATTTCGGCCATGATTTGATTCCTTTAGCCATAAAACAAACGATGAACATTCGCGTCTTTCCTTATGGCGGTTATTTTAGAGATGTGGGGACCGTTGAAAGTTATTACGATACCACCATGGAACTGTTAGACCGGCCCGATTGGATTGGTCTATACGATTACAAAGAAGCGCCGCTTTATTCGCGCTCTTACGATCTTCCACCGCATCACATCGCGTCACCCTACCCGATTCGTCGTAGTTTCATCAGCGATGGCTGTTTGATTATGGGCCGTGTGGAGCATAGCGTCATCAGCCATAATGTGGTGTTAAAAGAAAACGCCTTTGTGATTGATTCAATTTTATTTCCTGGTGTGATCATCGGTGAAAACGCGGTCGTTAGAAATGCGATTGTGCTCGATCAAACGGTCATCTTACCGGATGCGAAACTCGTCTATAAAACCCCCACCGTTGTCGATAATGAGACGCTGTGGGCGCTCAGTGAGGGAGGGCATCCACATGAACGCTAAACTGTTGATGATTGTCGATGCCTCAAACAAAGAAAACTTTGATCGCTTAACGCTTCACCGGATGCCAGGGGCACTCCCTTTTGCGGGGAAATATCGGCTCATTGATTTTCCACTCTCATTAGCCAAACATGCAGGCATCACCAACGTGGCGATTTTTCCTTATGGCAATTATCGTTCTTTACAAGACCATGTGGGCAGCGGAAAACGCTGGGACCTAGACCGTCGTCGCGATGGCCTATTTATTCTCCCACCCAAACACTTTCATTTGCCGACGGATAACATGTTGACCTTTCAACGCATGCATGAACACATTGAGTTTTTTAAACGCTCAGCGCAAGATTATGTCTTTATGACCCAAGCGAATATTGTCTGGAACATTGACCTGGTTGAATACTTACAAAAACATCTACAATCTGGCGCCGACATCAGTGAAATTATGCATGAAAACCTCCGTTTAAAAACATTTATTTTCTCGCGTAAACGACTCTTACATTTACTTGAAAGCTACGATCAATTGCCTTACCAAACGATGAATGACTACGTCGTAAGAGCCCCTAATGTGACCGTCAATCGACTGAACTACCCGGGCTATTCACGCTTTATCACCGATAATTTTAATTACTTAAAATCAAATTTAACGATGCTTGATTTCCAAGTAGGCAAAGACATCTTTGCGCCTGAACGTCCTATTTTGTCAAAAGAAAAACCTGCGCCACCTGCCAAATATCTCACCGAAGCCAACATCAAAAACGCGATGATTTCCAGTGGTTCCATCATCAATGGGACCGTCATCGATAGCGTCATTGGCCGTGATGTCATCATCGAAAAAGGCGCCCGTGTGCATAAAAGCGTGATCATGTCTAACGCCATCATTGAACCCGGCGCCGACATCAGCTATGCGATCATTGATAAAGGCACCCTCGTTAAAGCCAACGCGCATTTAGAAGGCACCTTACGCGAACCTTATGTCAGTCAAAAAGAACAAATCATCACCCAACAAACCACCCTTTCAGTCTTGTTTGTTGCGGCCGAATCAAGCCCCTTTATCAAGACGGGTGGACTCGGTGATGTGGTGAATGATTTGTCCCGTAATTTAGTTAAAAAAGGGGTCAAAGTAAGCGTTGCAATGCCCTACTATGGCCCTCTTAAAGAAAAGATTGCAGAAGTGGCTAAACGGCTCAGTTCTCACGTCGTAGAGTTTGACGGAGAACCCTATAAAGTCAACCTTTATACGGTAGTTTACAAAGGGGTGAATTATTACTTCTTTGAAAACTTTAAATATTTTGATCCCGACCTCATCTACGACGCACAACTAGATTGTGATCGCTTTGCGTTTTTCAATAAAGCCCTTGTCGAACTGTACCCACAACTTGGCCAGTTTAACTTGTTCCACCTCCACGATTGGCATGTATCTTTAGTGCCCTTGTTATTGAAACAACAAGGCGATATAACCCCCACCCTTTTAACCTTACACAACGTGGAGTATCAAGGGGTTTGTCATGGCGGCATTTGCCAATCACTCGTCGATCCAGCCTTAGCACATGAGCGCACCATTAACTTCCTGGAAACAGGCATTTCTCATGCAACCAAAATTTCGACCGTCTCACCCACTTATCGTGATGAACTTAAATATGAGTATTACGGTAGAAACCTCACCAGCACGCTCATTAATCGTGAACGCGATTTTCATGGGGTACTCAACGGCATCTCGAGCACCCACAACCCAGCGACGGATAAGTTGATCAAACAAAATTACGACGCGAAGTCGTTTGCAAAAAAAACCATTAATAAAGCCTTTTTGCAAAAAG
>SKGG01000094.1 GCA_007117565.1 Candidatus Izemoplasma sp.
AAGACGACAGCACTTTCTCAAACCGAACCAACATCGTATCGATGAGCGCAATCGCATCCGGGATGATGACACGTTCCACAGAGGAATGCGAAATGTCCCGTTCATGCCATAACGCAATGTTCTCATACGCCACACCCGCATACCCGCGCATGAGACGCGCAAGACCTGTCATGTTCTCACTCGCGATTGGGTTGCGTTTATGAGGCATCGCGGAGGACCCTTTTTGGCCTTTGCTGAAGGCTTCGCTCATCTCCGCCACTTCAGTTCTTTGATAATGTCTGACCTCTAACGCCATCTGTTCAATGCCCGAAGCCATTAAGGCTAAAACATGCAAATAATGGGCGTAACGGTCACGGTTAATGACCTGTGTGGAAATAGGCACCACCCCAAGACCTAAACGTGTCATCACAGCGGTTTCTAAGGCGATGCCGCTATGCGCATAACTGCCAACCGCACCACTGATTTTACCCACTTCAACCTCTTGACGCGCCGTTTGAAACCGCTGGTCATGACGACGCATGGTGTCATACCACAGCGCAAACTTCAACCCCGCACTGGTCACATCCGCATGGATGCCGTGGGTGCGTCCCATCATCGGCACCCCTTTGTGTTTTAAGGCCAGTGTTTTTAACGTCTCTAACAGCTTATGAGATTGGGTTTTAATCGTATCATTGGCGGATTTTAAAGCCAACCCTAACGCGGTATCGACAACGTCGGTTGAGGTTAAGCCATAATGGAACCACTTCTTTTCATCCCCCAGCGTTTTAGTCACACTTCGTGTAAACGCAATGACGTCGTGTTTAAGCGTTGCTTCAAGCGCTTGAATGTCCTCAAGGTCAACCTGCGCATGGGCTTTCACTTTTTGATAATCGGCTTCACTGACACGACCTTCCTCAACATACGCTTCTAAGACCGCGAGTTCGACCTCAAGATAGCGCTCAAAGCGCGCTTGATCGGAAAAGAGTGTCTTAACCCATGGGCGAGTGTAACGATCAATCACGGGCGATTCCTTTGAGATTTTTATAACACGCTAAGGTGTTTTCAAGCAGACTCGCAATGGTCATCGGTCCGACACCGCCTGGGACAGGGGTTAAAAAGGAGGCTTTCCCTAAAAGACCTTCAAAGTCCACATCGCCCACAAGCCGGTCGTCCATTCGGTTCACTCCAACATCGATGACCACAGCGCCTTCTTTAATCATATCGGCGGTGATCATTTTAGCGCGGCCAGCGGCTGCGACTAAAATATCCGCATCACGGGTATGATAAGCTAAATCTTCGGTACGAGAATGCGCAATGGTAACCGTTGCGTGTTCTTTTAAAAGCAAGGCTGCGGTGGGTTTTCCGACAATGTTAGAACGTCCCACGACCACCGCTTTTTTACCTTTCAGTGGCGTGTTGGTGCTTTTGAGCATCGTGATGATGCCTTTGGGTGTGGCGGGTAAGATGCCCTCTTCATTCATGTGTAAGGCCGCAATGTTTAAAGGATGAAAGCCATCGACGTCTTTTTCTTTTTTAATCGTCAATAACACTTGGTTTTCATCGATGTGTTTAGGCAGAGGAAGCTGGACTAAAATGCCATGCACGTCGTCGTCGCGGTTGAGGGTGCCAATCAAATCAAGCAGTTGCGACTGTGAAATGTTGGGTTCTCTTAAAAGTTTGGTGCTGCGAATGCCCGCATTTTTACACGCCCGTTCTTTGGCTTTAACATACGAGTGACTCGCGGGGTCATCGCCAATGAGGATGACCACTAGATGGGGGCTGACACCCGTTGTTTCTGTCAAACTTAAAACTTCTTTTTTTACGTCTTCACGAATCGATTTGGCTAACGCTTTGCCATCAATAATAGTTGTCATATCGTCTCCTTTAAGTAAGATAGAGGGCGGTATATTTTTCTTTTAAATAACGAATGTAATACGCCACATCAAACGGTTCACCGGTGACGTCTAAGATGATCTCTTCTGGGGTTTTGGTTGAACCATACTGGTGAATCTGTTCTTTTAACCAGCGGTTGACTTTCCCCATTTGGTTGTGTTCACACAAGGCATCAAGGTCCAAGGCTTCCCGCATGGTGTAATATATCTGGGCCGCATACGCGCTGCCTAAGGCATACGTTGGGAAATACCCAAACGCCCCAAACGACCAATGCACGTCTTGCAATAAGCCATCGCTGTCTTGTGCAACATCAAGCCCTAAATAATGTTTCACTTTCTGATTCCAAAGGGTCGGCAATGTCTCTAAATCGACCCCTTCATTAAAGATGGCCCGTTCCATTTCATAGCGAATCAAAATATGTAAAGGATAGGTCAGCTCATCGGCTTCAACACGGATAAAGGAAGGTTCTACCCAGTTGATGCCTAAGACAAATTCATCTAAAGACACATCGTTTAAGTTCTCTGGGAAAAGGCTTTGTAACTTTGCATAATGAGGTTTCCAAAACGCTTTAGAACGGCCAATCACATTTTCATAAAAACGCGATTGTGATTCGTGGATGCCCATCGATGCGCCATTTTTTAAGTTCGTTCCATCGAGCGCTTCATCGACTTGCATTTCATAAAGCGCATGACCGAGTTCATGGACCGCCGCAAAGATGCTTGAGAAGACAAAATCTTCTAAGTAACGCACCGTATAACGGACGTCTTTGCTGTGCGTGTTCCAGGTAAATGGATGCACACTTTCTTTGAGGACCCCACGTTCTAAATCGTATTCAAAGACCTCATTTAAGTAGTCCACAAACGCTTTTTGGCCGGCTTTAGGATAATGTTTATCGATGAACGCAGGCTTGGTTTTTTTCGCTTCAATAACGGTCTTCACAAAGGGCACAAGCTCTTCTTTGATCGCCTTAAAGAACGCGTCATAGGTTTCCATCGTCATGCCTTCTTCAAAATCATC
>SKGG01000002.1 GCA_007117565.1 Candidatus Izemoplasma sp.
ATGCAAAAAGTGAAAGACCTTGAACGTCTTTATGCGGCCATTGGTCGAACGTTTAAACGTCTTAAAACTTATTCCTTATTTTTGATTACTTCAACGTCGTCTGCCGAATCTATGTTAGGGCTTAAAGCCACACGTACTCGAGTCTTATTTAATGGGCCAATTAAAGCACGTTTTTACCAAATTTTAGGACCTAAACCACCACAAAAATAAAAATGTGTCAAAATGTCACATTTTTATTTTTTTTTATGTTATACTACCAAACGGTGATAGACATGACAGAAGAAGCGCTCAAACGACAACTCATCTTAAAAGACCCAAACATTTATAAAGGCCTTATCATCTTGGCGCTCCCTATTATGCTCAACAATTTGTTGAAAACATTGCATGATGTGGTCGACATGTTTTTTGTCGCGCGTATTCCAGGAGTTAGTGCAGAGGCTGTGTCTGCGATTCAAATTACGTTTCCTGTAATGTTCACCTATCTTTCATTAGGTCTGGGGATCTCAGTGGCTGGAACAGCCCTCATTTCCCAGTTGTTAGGCGCCAATAAACTTGATGACGCACATCGCTTCGCAGGTCAAGTGTTTACACTTGCGGTGACGCTGGGCCTATTTTTATCTGTCCTCTCATACCTCATTGCTCCCAGTATCGTTTCGGCGATGGGAGCAACAGGGTTTGTTTTTGAAAACTCTGTGGCTTACTTAAGAATCCGTGCTTTTGAACTGCCTTATTTATTTATGTTTTTTGCTTTGATGGCGACACGGAATGCTTCAGGCGATACCGTTTCTCCAATGAAGATTTCGGTCACCTCAGTGATTTTAAATACGCTGTTGTCTCCCCTTTTCATCATTGTCTTCGGTTGGGGTGTTCCCGGGGCTGCCTTAGCGACGCTCATGGGCTATTTAATTGTCATGCCATGGGCGATCAAACGATTATTTTTTGCGCCTGATGGGGTTCGTATCCTACCTAAATATTTATCTTTAAACCCACTCATTTCGATTAAAATCATTAAAACAGCGGTCCCTGCCTCTATGGGGCAAGCCATCACTGCGATTGGCTTTGGCTTAATGAATGGCATCATTTTCTCATATGGAGTCAATACGGTGGCTGCGTTTGGCATTGGCAACCGCATCACCTCAATGATATTACATCCAGCGATGGCCATCGGTGGTGTGATGAGTGCGTTCATTGGGCAAAACATTGGCGCTAGAAATCCCGAACGTGCGAAACTTGTTTTCAAAAAAGCGCTCATTCTCTCATCTGGAACAATGGCCATCGGCTCTTTAATCGTCCTATTCATTCGAGAACCACTAATCAGTTTGTTTATCCAAGATAATCCAGAAGCCTTGGCATTGTCGGTTGATTATATGTTTTACATTCTCATTGGATTACCACTCATGGGCGTATTTCAAGCGTTTATGGGTACGTATAACGGAACGGGTTATACTCATTATTCATTTGTCCTATCGGTCTTAAGACTATGGGGCTTACGCATTCCGCTCGTCCTATTAATGAACCGCTTTACGACACTTGGGAGCAGTGGCATATGGTATGCCATATTAATTAGTAATCTCATCATTGCGGTGGTCGGTTACGGCTTATACAAGCGCATTAGTTTCGAACCCAAAGTGGATGTCGAACCCCGTATTCCAGTCCAAACAGTGCTTAAACCTTCAAGCTAATTTAAAAGGTCTCCCTCGCTCGAGGGAGACCTTTTATTTTCCTTTAGAGGTAAATAATCCACGTTCTAAAAGCATCATGACACTGTCGATGATATGTTCTAAATCGTCATTGTTGCTGCCTAAATCTAGCAGTACTTTTAAGCCAACAAAGTTGGTAATGCCCATTAAAACATAGGCGGTGACTTCAACATCAAGCGTTTCAATCTCACCCTGATCTTGCGCAGATTGTAAGCCCTTTACATAACGCTTCGCAAAGGATTCATAGTATTCTCTGAAAAGATTACGATCAATGTAAAGGGATTCCCAAATGACATTATACATTTGGGGATTTTTTTGTACATACTGAATAAATGCTTTGATCCCTTCACGTTCTTTTTCTAAACGCGATTCTTTTAAGGCGACTTTTGAAGAGATTTCTTTACGAATGTTGTGACTCAAAGTAATTAGAATATGCTTGTACAAAGCCATCTTAGAGGGAAAATAAAGATAAAACGTCCCTGCGGCAACCCCTGCATGTTGTGTAATTGCGTTGATGGTTGTACCGTGATAGCCCCCTTCGTAAAATTTTTCTAATGCGGCCTCAATGATCATGTTAAAGGTGGTGATGGCGTTACGCGTTGTCGGGATTTTAATATCTGATTCTATCACAAAAAAGACCTCCAATTTAAAATTGACAGTGTAAGCGTTTTATAGTATAATTATGAATAATGATTCAGTTTATGAACGAACTTCCATAAAATGAATTATCAAACCTATCGTTAGTATACATAAAAGCAGTCTAAACTGCAATTAAATTTCAGATTAAAGGAGTGTCTATGTCAAAAGTCTATGTATTAGGTGCGAAACGCACACCGATTGGGGCCTTTTTAGGAAGCTTATCGTCGATGCATCCTGCACAATACGGTGCACAAGTATTAAAAACCTTAGTCGAAGAAACCAAGATTAATGTAAATGACATTTATGAAGTTCAAGTCGGCAACATCTTACCCGCCGGATTGGGTCAAGGCATTGCGCGTCAAGTATCAATCCATGCCGGTATTCCTGTCACGATTCCCGCCCATACCGTGAACATGGTTTGCGGGTCAGGAATGAAAACAGTGATGAATGCCTATGGATTAATCGCCAGTAATCAAGCCGATTTAATGGTCGCAGGCGGGGTTGAAAGTATGTCGAAAGCCCCTTACATCTTACCCGACCG
>SKGG01000047.1 GCA_007117565.1 Candidatus Izemoplasma sp.
ACATCCACGCTTGAAGCCAAAGCCTTTAAAGCGTTAGCTGACCGGGTGTTTGATGAAGGAAACCTTCATACGTTGGTCTTGATCAATCCTTTAAAAACTGGGGTGATGTTGGTGGCTAAAACTGACGGCAACACCCACGCAGGAAAGACCATAAAACGTGTGACACAAGCGTTTGGTGGGTCTGGCGGTGGACGTCCAGATTTCGCTCAAGGCGGCATTAAAACCGAGGTAGACCTCGACGAGGTTGAGGCTGAGATTAAGGCGGTGCTATCATGAAGACAATCGCGTTAGATTTGGGGTCCAAATCGTGTGGTGTGGCCATCTCAGATGTGTCAAACACCTTCGCACGACCGCTTGATAACATTCGCTTTGATGTTTTTGATGCGAGCGAACTGATCGTTCGTATCAAAGCCATCTTAAACGCCGAACCAATCACCACCATCGTGTTAGGGTTACCAAAAAACATGGACGGCTCCCTGGGCAGCCAAGCGGAGCACAGCTTGCAGTTTAAACAAGACTTAGAAGCGGCGCTTGACTTACCGGTGGTTTTAGTCGATGAGCGTATGACTTCGAAGATGGCCCATGCGACCAATCGTCAACTTGGGAAGAAGAAAAAACAGCGTCAAGCGCCCGTCGATGCGTACGCGGCGAGTATTATATTACAAGACTATTTAGATGCCCAAAAACAAAAGGAGGTCCACTAATGGACGATAAAACATTACACGTCATAGACGAACAAGGCAATGAGATTGATTATGAGATTATCATGACTTTTAAATCCGAACAAACCGGACATTCATATGTGATTTACAAAGAGTTTGGGGACAGCGACGAAGTGTTCGCGTCACGTTACAACGAAGACGATGAGGATGGCGGCGAACTGATGGCCATCGAAAGCGATGAAGAGTGGGACATGGTCGAAGAAGTCTTAGAAACGTTCTTAGCTGAAGAAGACGACGAGTAATGACACTTGAAGCACTCAAGGCACGCGCCCAATTTGGGGGCGTGCCGATTCTTGATGATGAGACGCTTGAGGCTATCATCACGCTTTTAAAACGTCATCAAGTGAGCACACTCTTAGAACTCGGCAGCGGCATCGGTTATAGCGCCTGTGCGTTTGCCTGTGCGATGGCACATTTAAAGGTGACGTCCATCGAACGCGATGACGCCCGTTTTAAGGACGCTTTAAACAACGCGCAACAAATGACACTAAGCGACCGTGTCACCTTCATTCACGGCAACGCTCGAACCATCGATCCAAAACCCTTTCAAGGCTTTGACGCCTTGTTTATTGACGCTGCAAAAGCCCATCATCAAGCATTTTTAGAACGGTTTTATGATAGTGTGAAACCACGGGGGCTCATATTAATCGATAATATGGCGCTGGGGCGCGTACAAAAACATACCGCCACGTCCCGTGCCGCGCGTGCTTTACTGCGTAAAAATGCGGCGTTTCAAGACACTTTAAAAACCGATCCACGTTTACGTTGTGAATGGTTGACGGTGGGCGATGGGTTAGCGGTGTGTGTTAAAGAGGAGGTGACGCCATGAAACTGGTCGTGTCGTTGAGTCACATTGACCAACTTGAAGCCATTTTAACCAGTGACGCAGAGATTGTGATGGTGCCCGTCGAAGGCCTTTCACACCGTGTGGAAAAAGCGCTCCCCCTGGACAGGCTCAGTGAGGTCATCACCAAAGTTCATCACGCTCAAAAAGCGCTTTGGTTAAACGTCAACAAGTTGATGCATCAGGACGATTTAGAAGCGCTTGATCAGTGGTTTCAAACCTTAAACTTTGAAGCCATCGAAGGCGTGTTGTTTGCAGATTTAGCGGTCGTTCAAGCCGCTCGAAAACTGAATTTAGAAGCGTTATTAGTCTACGCACCAGAAACCTATAACACGTCGCTTGAAGATACAGAGTTTTGGCGCAAACAAGGCATTCACACCTTAGTGCTTTCGCGTGAGTTGTTGCTTGAGGATTTGGTTGAGATTGCGCAAAAAGCGCAAGCAAACATCGGCTTTTTTGGCCATGGCTACATCTACATTTTCCATTCAAGACGGCCGCTCATTAATCACTATTTCACCTTTACTGAAGAAGCTGATCCGGAATCGATCAAACAAGCGCGTAACCTCACCCTAATCGAGCATCAACGTGACGAGGCGTTCCCAATTTTTGAAGATCATGCGGGGACCCACATCTTTAGAGCGCTCCCAAGAGCGTCTATGAATGTGTTTGATCGTTTGATGCCCGTGCTGGACTTTTTCATTATCGACACACTGATGTTTGATTTGAAGACCACGATGCAGACGATTTCTGATTACGCCTTGGCCCTCAAAACAAAGAGCAGTGCTTCGATCAAAGATCGCTATCAAGAACAGTATGACGATGGGCTTTATTTTAAGCGGACCCATCCCTTGAGGAGCGATGACGAATGAAAAAACCAGAACTCCTTGCCCCTGCAGGAGACTTAGAAAAACTCAAAATTGCGTTACTCTATGGTGCGGATGCGGTCTTTATTGGCGGAAAAGCCTTTTCTTTAAGAGCCCGCGCTAGTAATTTTGACCTCCCAATGATTGAAGAAGCCATGACCTTTGCTCATGCGCTCGGTAAAAAAGTTTATGTGACCGTCAATATGATTCCTCATCAAGACGACTTAGAAGGCTTAATCCCTTATTTAAAAGCGCTTGAAGCGATGCATGTCGATGCGATTATCGCGGCGGCGGCGAGCGTCATTGACGCAGCCTTAACACATACTCGGCTGCCAGTCCATTTATCAACGCAACAATCCACCACCAACGTCGATGCGGTCAATTTTTGGGCGTCATCTGGATTGGAACGTGTGGTCTTAGCTCGCGAAGTGTCGCTTGACGAGCTCAAAACCCTCGCGCCTTCAGCGCAAGCTGAACTTGAAGTGTTTATTCATGGTGGGATGTGTGTGTCGTATTCGGGCAAATGCACCTTATCCAACACAATGACTGACCGCGATGCGAATCGTGGGGGTTGTGCGCATTCGTGCCGTTGGAACTATGACCTCTTACAAGAGGGCGAAGTGCTCAATCAAACGATGCCGTTTTCAATGAGTTCGAAAGATCTCCAAGCCGTGAAGCACATTTCTTCACTGATTGATCTGGGGATTGATTCTTTGAAGATTGAAGGTCGCATGAAAAGCATTCACTACATTGCGACCGTGGTGAAAACCTATCGTCAATTGATCGACGACATTACCGAAAGTGTGGACGTCGATATTCCTGAATATTTATTAAAAATTAAAAAAGCCGAAAATCGGCTCTCATCCCATGGCTTTATGGAAGGCATGACCACCGTCAACGAACAACTTTACAACATGCGAAGCGAAGAGGTGACCCAACAATTTATTGGTGTGGTGAAACACTACGATGCCTCGTCGCAAACAGCGGTCATCGAACAACGCAATAAGTTTGCCTTAGGCGATGTCATTGAAGTCTTCTCGCCCACCAAAGAAACACTTTCTTTTAAGGTCGAACGACTCGAAGACGAACAAGGCGTGCCACAAGACACGGCGCCAAATCCAAAAGCACACATCACGATTAACGCGCCCTTTCCACTCCGTCCTTATGACCTGATACGCAAAGTTGTGTTTTAATAATTGAGCGTGCTTTAAAAATATGATAAACTGTAACAGTATTTAATAGGAGGCACTATGGAAAATAATAAGTTTCAATTGACCCAAGCGGGTATTGATAAGTACAAAGTAGAATTAGAACGCTTAAAATCCGTTGAACGACCACGCAATTTAGAAGCGCTTAAAGAAGCACGGGCGCAAGGCGATTTAAGTGAGAATGCGGATTACGATGCGGCGCGAGAAGAACAAGCGCGCATTGAAGCACGCATCAAAGAACTCGAAAACATTTTGAAAAATGTAGACCTCATTAAAGAAAACGCTGGAAACATCGTGAGCATTGGGAAAAAAGTGACCCTTCAACTCAACGATAAACCAGCGCTTGATTACACGCTTGTCGGGTCGTTAGAAGCGAACCCTTTCGAGCAAAAAATCTCAAACGAATCGCCCATCGGAAAAGCAATTATTGGGCTCAAGGAAAACGATGAAAAAGAAGTGAAGACCGAAGCCAATAAAGTGGTGAAAGTTAAAGTCATCAAAGTTCACTAAAAAAAGAATGGCGACCATTCTTTTTTTAGAATAAGGAGGGTCTTTATGCGCATAGGACTCATCTTTGCGATGGACATCGAAAAACAAGCTTTTTTACAGCAATTTAAACACCATACCGTAAAACCACTCGATGCGTTCGAGGGTTTTTTGATTGAACCTAAAGGCCATCAACTGATGGGTGTGTTGTGTGGCGTTGGTAAAGTTCAAGCGGCGTATACGACGACGCGTTTGTTAGAACGTTACGACCTTGACCTCATCATTAATGTCGGTGTTGCGGGTGGTTTAGCTTTGCAGCCGCAAAGCATTTTAGTCGCCGATGAGGTGGTCTATCATGACGTGGACTTATCCGCGTTTAACTATGAACACGGGGCGTTACCACAACAAACCACCCCTTTTAAGGCGGACACACAGCTCTTAGAACGTGTCCGTACGCTTGATGCTACAGGCCCTTTTGATGTGCACATCGGCATGCTTGCCTCAGGGGATCAGTTTGTCACACAAAAAGAGACCTTAAAAGGTATTTTGAGTCGGTTTCCTCAAGTGGAAGCCGTTGATATGGAAGCGGCTGCGATTGCGCATGTGGCGACACTTAAAAAGACACCCTTTTTCATCGTGCGTGCCATCAGCGACACCTTAGGCAGTGAAGCGCAAACGCATGACTTTAAAACGTTTGTGGAAAAGGCGTCCATTCAAGCGGCCAAACTCGTGGTGAAAGTGGTGGGCCTCGATGCAGATTAAACTTGATTTAGAGGGCGTGCTCTACCGTTTTGATGTTAGTTTAAGAGCGAAACAAAAACGCATTATCATCAAACCCTTCGGTCATCATCACTACCGGGTGACGGCCCCAAAATACACCCCTAAACATGTTATTAAAGCGATGTTAGAACAAGATTTAACATGGAAAGATACGCTGCCAAAGATGTGGAGTTATGAGGAGTATTTGATGTGGTCAAACACCATTGATGTGCTCGGTGAACCTCATCGTGTGGAGTGGCTCGAGTCCAACCAAAACGAGGTACGCTTACGTGCGGGCGTGATCACGGTGATGATGAAAAAAAACGACCCCATCAAAAAAGCGCAACTGCTTAAACACTACATGACACGCTTACTTACCAAAGAGGTGCAGTGGCTGATCGAAGCTTACACAAGAAAGCAACAAGAAATCAACTTAGATGCGACCAAGCTTCAATTTAAGCCCTACCGTACACGCTTTGGTTCATGCCATACAAAAGACCGTGTGTTAAGCTTTAATTTGGTGTTGGCGCATTACCCCATGGATTATTTGGAATACGTATTTGTTCATGAAATGGTGCATTTAAAAGAAGCGCATCACGGAAAAGCTTTTTATGAGGTACTTGCGCGTTTGTTGCCTGATCACGCCACACTTAAAGCGGCGCTTAACCAACACCATGAAGCTTTTTTCAAACGTTCGGAGGTGGACGCATGATTCATTGGTTTATTCAAGCAAAAAGTGTCCTACCCCATGCCGTCTACAAGACAGTTTATGACATTGATTACAAGGCGTATAAACCACATTATGAGGCGGTGTTATTTGATTTAGATAATACGCTTTTACCTTATGACAATAGTGACGTAACCGAGGCGATTCAAACCCTCTTTAGCACACTCAAAACGTTAGGTTATCAGGTGATGATTGTTTCAAACAGTACCAGTTCAAGGGTGAAAGCCACCGCTGAAATACTGGATGTGCCGTGGCTTAAAAGTGCTAAAAAACCGCTCAAACACGGGTTTAAAAAAGCTTTAAAAACGCTTCAAGCAGAAGCTGAAACCACGCTTTTTATTGGGGATCAGTTAATGACCGATGTGTGGGGGGCGAACCGTGTGGGTATGACCCCTATTCTAGTCCGTGCGATCAAGCGTAAATCAGAACGATGGTACACGCGTTTTAACCGTTATTTAGAACGTAAAATGCTCGTTAAATTGGCGCGTATTGCGCCTGAGAAAGCAAAGGAGATTAAAGCCTTATGAGTGAGGAAACACTCTACTGTATCGGCTGTGGTGGCCCGCTTCAAAATACCCATCCTGAAGAAGCCTTTTACACACCTAAAGCACTCGATGCTAAAGAAAACTTATTATGTCAGCGGTGTTTCCGGATGCGTCATTATGGCATTCATGCGCCGTCGTTTTTTGATGAACAAGCGATGCGTAAAACGCTTGATGACGTTGCCGCAAGCCCTGGTGCACTGGTGTGGGTGATGGACGCGTTTGATTTTGAAGGGACGATGCCTGGGTCACTCATTAAACTCTCACAAAGCAAACCGACCTTGATCGTGCTCAATAAACGCGATCTTTTACCTAAAGTGCTCAACGACCAAAAGCTGTTATTTCATTTAAAAAAACGATTCAAAGATTATGGCGTACACTATCAAGACATCGTCTTTGTATCTGCTAAAAAGCGTCAAAACATTGACGCCTTACTCGATCGTTTAGAAACGTTTGAACCCACCCGAGATCTTTATTTAATGGGCGCGACCAATGTGGGTAAATCAAGTGTACTCAATGCTATGTTGAGAGCAACGGGGGTGCCTCAAGATGTCGTTACGACATCCAAACAAGAAGCCACCACGCAGTCGCTCATTCCCATTCCTTTCGACGAGCGGACACTTTATGATACTCCTGGGTTGTTACTTGACCATAGCATTCAACGCTTTTTAGCCGCGAACGAAGCCTATGTGCTCATGAGTGAACGAGAAATTAAAGGCCGAGTGTATCAACTGAATCCCGAACAAACCTTATTTTTTGGGGGCTTAATTCAACTCGATTACCTCACCGGTGACAAAGCGTCCATCGTGGTCTATTTGCCCCAAAGTCTGAACATCCACCGCCGTAAACTAGAAGGCAGTGACGCTTTCTTCAAACAACATCTTGGGGCGTTGTTGACACCCCCTTCGGGCGCAAAACTGACCTATGATCATACGCGCTTGACACTCAATCCAAGTATCAAACAAGACCTCGTCTTACCGGGCTTAGGCTTCGTGACGCTTAAAGGGGTAAAAACGATTCAAGTGCGTCACCCTAAATCGATGCGTGTGTTTGTGAAAGAAGCGATGATTTAATGACCAACATCACCCAAGCACTCACCCATATTTTTAAAGACGACCCCGATCGTTTGACCCATATTTATGGGGTTCTAGAGACCGCTTTATTACTCGCAGAACATTACGGTGAAGACCTTGAGGCTTGTAAACAAGCGGCGCTCTTGCATGACATCACAAAAAACCGCCCCTTATCGTGGCATTTAGAAAAACTCAAACACCATCAAGACGAGGACATTATCGCTACTTACACCGCTCCTTTTTATCACGGATTCACCGCGGCGTACGTCGCTTTTGAAGACTATCACATTCACGATGAAGACACACTGAATGCGATTCGCTATCACACGGTGGGTCGCCCCCATATGAGTGTGCGTGAAAAGATTATCTTTATCAGTGATTATATTGAACCGAACCGTGGGCACGCTTCCGCAAAAGAAATCTATCCCGTAGCCTTTAAAAATCTTGATGAAGCCATTTATTTAGCCCTTCAGCGGGCGACTGATTTTCATTTAAGTCAGGGCGATGATGTGCCACCCATCGCCTTAAAGACCCTCACGTTTTACAAAGGAGTTATCCATGACAAAACTTGATACCATTCTTAACAGTTTAGACGATTTAAAACTCACCGACATTCTCGTGTATGACATGCGTCAAAAGAGTCCTTTTTTTGATTATGTCGTTTTAGCCACCGCCACGAACAAACGTCAACTTAAAGCCAGTGCTAAACGGGTTAAAGATGACCTTGCGAAGCACCATCAAGCTTCTGCCAAAACCGAAGGCGACGATGAAGCCGCATGGGTTTTAGTCGATGCCGAAGCGGTCATTGTCAATCTCTTTTTAGGCGAAGAACGCACGTTCTATCACTTTGAAAAGTTGTGGCCAGATGTGCCACATTGGACCCATGAAAGCACGTGAACCCTACGATCTTTTAGCGCCTTTTTATGACGTTTTTTACGATCATGAAAAGATGCTTGAACTCAGAACCATCGTTACGCAACACACCAACCCATCAAAAACCTTAGATGTGGGCGCAGGCACGGGTTTAATGGGGCGTTATCTCGCGCAACAAGGCTACCTTGTGACCTTGCTCGATGAAAGCGAGCGCATGTTAGAAGTCGCTTCTAACGCAGCACAACAAGAAGGCATGGCGCTTAACATTAAAACTCAGTCGATACTCGAACCCTTTGAAGATAGTTATGACCTTATCGTGGCGTCGATGGATGTCGTCAATCATTTACCTGATCTAGACGCCGTTAAAACGTTCTTTAAACACGCCTACGACGCCCTCAATCCTCAAGGCACTCTCATCTTTGATAGTCTGCTTTGTGGCTATATTCAAGCGTTTATTGGCTACCAAGAAACACTTAAATACCAAGATACAACGCTTTATTGGCACGTCACACATGGCGCCCATGCGTGCAGCCTCGAACATCACTTTCATGATGGCACTCATCACAGCGTGATTTTTGAGCGGAGTTACTCACCCGCCATCCTCAAACAAGCGTTGACGCCCTTCACCGATGTTCAAATGAAGCAGCTTAACGACCGTACCGTCTTCATCGCCAAGCGATGAAGACTTTTTTTATGTCAGTAAAATATCCTTCTTGGTGTATGAATCGAATAAAGGAGGGTTATTTATGACGCTTAAGCAACGAAGTCTGTTGGTCGGGGTGTTCGTGTTGTGTGCCTTTGGCTTGATGTTTATGCGCCAACAAACCTCGCACAACCCACCACGTTCAGATATTTTTCACGATTTACATTCTCCTAGTCCACCCTTAGAAGAGACGTACATTTATGTGGATATCCGCGGGGAAGTGTTACGCCCAGGGGTCTATAAAATGAAAACAGGTGAACGCTTATTTCACTTGATTTACCGTGCAGGGGGGCTTTTGGATGAAGCTTGGGTGGACACCCTCAATCAAGCGCAAAGACTTGAAGATGGCACGGCGTATCGCGTCTTACATATCAGTGAACAATCACAAGAACCGCTTACCCCACCAAGCGATGTGGAAGGTCAGGCAAAAATCAACATCAATACTGCCAGTATTGAACGCTTAGCCACCTTGCCTGGCATTGGGCCTGCGACCGCGTCAAACATTGTCAACCACCGTGACACGCATGGCCCATTTAGGACGATTGATGACCTTTTAGCGGTTCGAAATGTCGGCCCTTCCACCCTTGAAACCATCCGCGCTCTTATCACCGTTTAGAGGACATGCGCTATATGTGATCACGGTGGTGACGCTTGCGATACTTAGTGGCCATAATCCATGGTTATGGCCTTTGGTCATTCTTTTGATGTTTTATGTATGGCGTTATGACACGAGACTTTTCAAACTGATTATCGTGTTTTTAGGGCTTTATTGTGTGCGTGTGTGGATGATCGAGACGACACGGTTAAAGCCGGGTTCAGCCATCGATGAAACGGTGAGCGTCGTCGATCATCAAACATCCACGCATCACGATCGTTTTACACTAAAAGGCCCATCAGGCACCTTTTATATACGCAGTGATGCGCCTTTAAACGTGGGTGGTCGTCTCCATCTTAAAGGCACCTTACGAGCGATCGACCATCCCACATGGCCGGGCGCATTTCATTACCCTAACTACTTAAAAGCCATCGATGTCTTGGGCACGGTTGAGGTTGAGTCCATCGAAATCCTAGAGGCGACACGCGTCTTTTCTTTGAAGCTTTGGATGCGTGAACGACTGGCGGACACCCATTACTTTACTGCTTTTTTGCATGCGCTTATCTTAGCGGATCGTTCTTATTTTGAGGCGGACTTTGATCACGCGGTTAAAACGCTTGGCATGATGCATTTGTTTGCGGTTTCAGGCCTTCATGTGACCTTTTTAGCAGTGCTGATACAAAAGGGCTTAGAAAAATTCAAATGTCCAAGAACTGCGATGATTTTACTGATTAGTATGGTCTTGATCACCTATGCGTTTTTAACCGATTTTGCGCCGTCTATTATGCGTGCGGGCTCATGGTGGATGGTGTTGCGTGCGAACGAGCGTTGGCGCTGGCAACTCAGTGCGCTCGATGCGTTGGTGCTAGTGCAATTGTTTTGGTGGTGGGTGTTCCCATTCAGCCATGGTCATTTAGGCTTTATCTTGTCCTATGCGATGGCGTACACGCTTTTGATTCATCAAAAAGCCCTTAAGGGTCACCCCCTTAAAGCAGCCTTTTATGTGGCTTGTTTGGCGTTTGTTTTTGGCTTACCCATGAGCACTTGGATGCAGCCGCAGGTGCATCTTTTATCGCCGCTTGTGAACACCATCAGTGTGTTTATGATGTCGACGGTGTTGTTGCCACTGACGTATTTGGTGTGCTTGTGGCCGAGTCTTGATGCGGTGTTTGGTTTTGTCCCCCTACTTTTTGAAGAAGGGGTTAAGCGTCTTTACCATACGCTACCTTTCACCCTCTCATTGACCATTCGTCCAGGTGTTGAAACGTTGCTTTATTATGGGAGTGTCTTTTTTGCGTCGTATCAGCACGCGCTTAAAAGATTTAAAGCATGGGTCTTGCCAGTGTTCGTGGTTGTGG
>SKGG01000082.1 GCA_007117565.1 Candidatus Izemoplasma sp.
CCTAAACCAAAGATAAGCACCGCGTTTAAAAGAATGTTTAAGACGTTGCTCACACCGACAATCGTCATCATCGTTTTGGGTTCTCCAAAACTTTTAAAAGACTGGCCTGCGGCTTGCGTCATCGCCATCATAAAAAGTCCAAGTGAAACAATGCGCAAATACATCCAGGCGTCATCAAAGATGATAGGATCCGCCCCGACCGCTCTTAAGATAAAAGGACCGAAAATCGCAATCAGAAGGCTTAATGTCACGCCGATGAAAAAGGTGCCAATGAAGCCCGCGCGCACCGCACTTTTAGCTTCTCTTTCTTCATTCGCACCTATGTATTGACTGACAACGACCCCCACACCAATCGCAATGATGTTGAGGACGACTAAAAACAAAAACATGATACGGTTGGCGTTGCCTACTGCTGCCACCGCGAAATCACTGAACTGACTGAGCATCAGCGTGTCCGCAAGACCTAACAACATGAAGAACGATAACTCGATGTAAATGGGCCACGTTAAGCGGAACAGTGACGTCTTTTGGGCCATACTAAAACTCCTTTAAAACTTGCAATTTTTGGGGGTTCTTGGGAAAGGAAGGGTGTCACGAATGTTTTCAATGCCTGTGACATACATCAACATCCGATCAAACCCTAAACCGAAGCCGGCATGAGGGGTTGAGCCGTATTTTCTTAAATCTAAATACCACGCGAGCTCTTCAGGGTCCACATGCATATCAACCATACGCTGATAGAGTAAGTCATAGCGTTCTTCACGTTGTGACCCGCCAATCAACTCTCCCGCACCAGTAACTAATAAATCCATCGCTGCGACGGTTTGTTGATCGTCATTGAGACGCATATAAAACGCCTTAATGTCTTTAGGCCAATCGATGATATAGACCGGCCCACCAACGTGTTTCACTAAATATTTTTCATGTTCTGTGGCTAAGTCGCCTAACGGGTCTGGAGTATGTTCAAAAGAGACTTCAGCGTGGCTTAAAAGTGCAATCGCTTCGGCGTGAGTCAAGACTTTAAACTCACTGTTCAAGACATGTTCGAGTTTTTGAATAAGCCCTTTATCGACAAACTGATTGAAAAACGCCATTTCTTCAGGTGCTTCATCTAAGACGGTTTGGATGAGATACTTAACCATCGCTTCAGAGAGTTTCACCATGTCGTGTAAATCTGCAAAAGCCACTTCTGGTTCTAACATCCAAAACTCACTCGCATGGGTGGTGGTGTTTGAGTTTTCAGCTCTAAAGGTTGGGCCAAAGGTATAGACTTGGCGGAAAGCTTGCGCAAAAATCTCCGCTTGAAGTTGGCCTGACACGGTGAGGTGTGTTTTTGCACCAAAGAAATCCTGGCTATAATCCACACTGCCATCTTTACGACGTGGCGGGGTGTCCATCGGCAAGGTCGTCACATGGAACAACTCCCCAGCCCCTTCCGCATCTGAAGCAGTTAAAATTGGCGACGCCACATGCATGAAATGGCGTTCTTTAAAGAACGTATGAATCGCATGATGAAGGACGCTCCGCACACGAAAAACAGCAGAAAATAGGTTCGTTCTCGGTCTTAAGTGGGCGTGGGCTCTTAAAAATTCACGCGTGTGTCGTTTGGGTTGGATGGGATAATCTTCAGGACTGTCGCCCACTAAGGTAATCGTTGTGGCCTTGATTTCAAACGCTTGCTTGGCCTTCGGTGTCAACACAAGCTGACCCGTGACTTCAAGCGCAGAGCCAACACGTATTTTTTGTAGCTGTTTAAAGTTCTCGAGGTGTTCTTCGTACACCACTTGTACGGTATTAAAATGAGTGCCATCGTTTAAATCGATAAACCCAAACGCTTTTTGAGCGCGGTTGTTGCGCACCCACCCGTGTAAGGTCACGAGAGTGGGTTCGAGGGTGGGTTGTTGCGTGAGTTGTCTCATCGTTGTTTTCATAGTTATAGCCTCCTATTCATAAAAAAACATCGTCCTCATTGGATTAAGGACGATGTCTACCGCGGTACCACCTTAGTTCATACTAGCTCTTGACTCGTTAACGCCGAGATACGGATGGGTCTACTTTATTCTTCCATCACTCGTGGGTGTTTATCGATCTCGGGTTATCCCCCAGCTTACACCGTCCTGAGGTCGCTAATGAAAGAGCCAAAACCGCGTCGTCCACTTATCGTTTTAAGATTAATCTCATTATACAAAACCGTGTCGGTTTGTCAATTTACTTCGCTTCAAAAAGTCCGCTGAGTGATTCGTTGTTTAAAATATTTAAAATGCCTTGGCCTAAAAGGTGTGAGACGGTGAGTTGTACCACTTTTGAGGTTTTTTGGTGTTCTTTAAGTTCAATGGTGTCGGTACAGATGAGTTCTTCAATCTCACTGTTGATGATGCGTTCGACCGCTGGGCCTGAAAAGACCGGGTGTGTACAGGCAACAAAGACTTTTCGTGCGCCGGCTTCTTTGAGTGAATACGAGGCGGCTTGGACGGTCCCACCGGTGTCAATCATATCGTCAATGATGATCGCAATACGGTTTGAGACATCCCCGACAATGCCCATCACTTCAGACACGTTCGGCTTAGGACGCCGTTTATCAATGATGGCAATCGGACAATGTAAGATATCGCCGAGTTTACGCGCTCTAACTGCTCCACCGTGATCCGGCGCAACCACTACAATTTCTTCATCGGCGAGACGTTCTTTGATGTAATCAACTAAGATTGGCATCGCTCGAAAGTTGTCAATAGGGATGTCAAAAAAGCCTTGAATCTGCGCCGCATGTAAGTCCATCGCTAACACACGTGAAGCGCCAGCGACTTGAAGTAAGTTGGCAACGAGTTTCGCGCTGATGGGTTGACGTGAGCG
>SKGG01000018.1 GCA_007117565.1 Candidatus Izemoplasma sp.
AAACCGCGATTTTACCTCATTTTGAAAGTACTTAGTCTGTGTTTACAAAAAAACCTTAAAACGAATAGCTAACGCCCATCGTTTTAAGGTTTTTTATTTTTATGTATGACTGTGTTTCTTTATCCGGCGATAATACGAGATTGTTCTCATCATGGTATGAGCATGCAAGACCATCACGAACCCAAAGAAAACGAGTATAAAGCGTTGATTGGTATCAATAGCAGCCTCTGGATTTCTAAAACGCGTGAAGAGATGACTGAAGACCACTTACCCAAAGGACATGAGGATGAGTGAGGTTATCAGTCCGTAATAGTGCACGAGCTTTCGGGCGTGTTTCACTTTCGATTCTTGATCGCTATAAAAACTCGGTTCAGCGGACTGGTATTCTTTTCGCCACAACTGATAGGCGATGCGATGGATGCCGGTAGTAAACACTAAGCACCAGCCACTCTCTTGATTAAGGGTAAAATAATCAACATGGCGGGCGTCCCCAAAGTCAACATGATACATCATTTGACGTGGCTCACCCTTAACAAAATGAAATCGATTGCCGGCGCGATTCACTTTGATGAGATTAAAGCCTTTTTCTTCGATCGCTTTAAGCCATTGTTCGAGTTCATCGGGCGCATGCTGCCAAGAGAATTTAAACTTTTTGATAAGTTTTTTCTCTTGTTTTAAAGTCTCATACGCTTCATCGGATATGAGAGAGGCTTTCATTGAATGAATATCTATATTCTGACCTTTCAGTCTAAGATGATGATTAGACGAAGACAGTTTGAAATAGGTATACAAAAGCCATGTTGGTACCGCTAAACTGAGAAGGCTACCTAAGGTGAACCAGCTTATTTGAAGCCCATTTAAAGGGAGGCTGCTTGAAAAAGCTTCACCCTCAAAGGTGATATTAAAATCATCGCTAAACAGAACGAGCGTCCCAATCAAAACCAATGGTATAAGCACAGTAACAAGCTGATAGAGTAAAATGATGCCTGAAATGTTTTTTAAGCGGTCATTTCGCTTAAGAATGCCGTCATGCGTTAAATCATACGATGCATCCTCTTCTGGTTTAACAAGCACAAGATAACGATCATCATCGCCTAAGCGTTGATAATTGGTGTTTTCTAAGCGTTGTTCAAGGTCTTCTATTGGGTCTTTATAATAATCAATAAAATAGTTCAACGTCTGCGGCCGTTGTTCATTAAAAACAAATAGGCGGCGTTTAAAATGGATTTCCTTTAAGATGAGTCCCTCTAACGCTAAGGCTTCAAGCCAAGCCTGCGTTTTTAAGACGTCGTAACTCCAAAACGGTCTAAACTTAGTCTTTGTCATGATGTTTCACCTCTTCTTCAAGCGTATCGAGGTAAACCTGTTTCATGCGAGCGATTTCATAGTTCAAAAGCGTCTTACCCAAAGACGTAAGACTATAGACTGTTTTTCTCTCTTGGTCTTGAAGTACTTGAATCAACTTTGCTTTTTTCATTTTACCAAGCGTCGTATACACCGTCCCACTACCTAAAACGATGCGCCCTTTGGTGCATGATTCAACGTACTTAATGATCCCATAACCGTGCCTCGGTTCACTTAGAGACAACAGAATATAATAGGCTGTTTCGCTCAAGGGAATCCACCCTTTTAATTGCTTGTCCATGATCCACCTCATGATATGTCGTGACTCGACATATCTAGCTCTATTATATCGCACCTCGACATATTGTCAATAGTCTCTTAATCTTTCTCATGACTCCAATGCACAGGCCGATTCAAAGGGTTCCAGTCCGTGTGCCAGCCACTGGGTGGCGAGGCAAGTGCTGTATAAATGAGGACGTTTTCTGTGTCATTAAACGCGAGTGAACCCATGCTTGTGACACTCGCGGGGATATAGATACGTGTTAAAGCATTGGCCCCTTCAAAGGCACGACTGCCAAGGGTCGTGACCCCATCAGGGATCTCGATGTTTGTTAAAGCCACCGTATCTTGAAACGCCGCTCTATTGATATAGATGAGTTGACTGTTTTTAGCAAACGTGACAGTTTCTAGCGCACTCGCACCACTAAACGTACTCCCACCTAGACTCGTGACACTCGCTGGAATGTGAATGCTGGTTAAAGCCTTAGCATTCTGAAATGCACCAATGCCAAAACTCTCGACTTGGCTATCTTCTCCAAATAGAACCGTGGTTAAATATTGAGCATTGCTAAAAGCATTTTCCTGAATGGTTGTAACACTTTGAGGCACAATGTAAGTGGTTTCGTCTAAGCCTTCAGGAAACTTCATAAGCGTCGTCATATCTTTATCAAACAACACACCATTTGAAGCGGTGAACGCTTCGTTGTCTTCATCAACAGTAATACTTGTGAGATTGCTTGCACCTCTAAAAGGAGACGTTCCAATGCTTATTACCCCAGCAGGTATATGAATGCTTGTGAGTGAACGAGCGCCTTCGAAGGTCCATCGATTAAAGCTTTGAACACGCTCAGGAATCTCAAAGTCAGTTAGGGATACCGCATTCCAAAACGTCGACTCCCCAAGGCTCTCTAATTGGCTACCCTCTTGAAAGGTGACGGTCGTGAGTCCAGTAGCATCCTGAAAGGTTCTGTGTCCCATATTTACAACAGTACTGGGAATAATGATACGTTCAATCGAGGAATTTCTAAAAGCTGAGTTTCCAATCGCTCTTAGGCCCTCAGGCAATGTGACCACTTTAATGACTGTATTATCTTCAAAAATCCCTTTACCTAGTTCAACGACGGGGTAACCCTCCATCGAATCTGGGATGATAAGCTCTGAGAGGTCGCCAACATAATCTAAAATGATGATCTCATTGTTTATGATTTCGTAGTCAAACACCCC
>SKGG01000084.1 GCA_007117565.1 Candidatus Izemoplasma sp.
AATTCGTTTTTAAACCCACTTGTAAACACTTGAAAAAACGATCCATTTTTTCAGGTGTTTTTTTATGGAAGAGGTGCGTATGAACCGCTCGTACAGTCTTAAAAAAAACACCGACATTAAACAAGTGCTTGATCATCGGCGTGTCGTATCAACACCACACTTTTCGCTTTATAAGAGCGCCAATCCAAAGAACGCGCATTTTCGGATTGCCTTCAGCGTCCCGAAGAAATTTGGCTCAGCGGTGAAACGCAACCAGATGAAGCGTCGTTTACGCATGATCATCACACAAGCGTCTTTAACAACCACCGACGATCTGTTTGTTTTAGTTCGACCCAAAGCAAACACGCTCACGTTTGCGGTCATTAAAGACGAGTTAACCATGCTGCTAAAGAAACATAATCTAACAAAGAGGTGACCCATGCGTTTTAATCGAAAAGCTCTCATTTTAACTGTCATGTTAGGTCTTGTGCTGACCTTATCGGCCTGTACGTCAGGTGAAAGCACGTTTGATTTACCGATTGGGGCCGACGCTGGTATTGGTTGGGTCCAATGGATTGTCAGTCAACTCGCTTTAGCGATTGCGGCTATTAGTGAACTAAGCGGTGGCTACTATGTCGTGGGATTGGTCTTCATTACGCTGTTGATTCGGATTGTGGGTTGGCCCATTTATTCAAAATCAACCGCGATGTCTGCGAACATGCAGTTTGCGCAACCAGAAATTTCGAAGCTTCAAGAGAAATATGCTGGCCGTAAAGACGAAGCCAGTCAACGCGCGATGCAACAAGAGATGATGGCTATCTATAAGAAGTATAAAATCAACCCTGCGAGTTGTTTGTTGCCTTTCTTACAAATGCCCATCTTCATTGCGATGTATCAAACCGTGAGACGGATTCCGCTCACGCCTGACTTTGATCATCTGAATTACGATTTCTTATGGTTTAATTTTAAAACCGAACCGACAGGCTCGATTATAGAAATTTGGCGGATTGGTGAAAACTTTACGTTTTACCTTCTAGCCATCATTGTTGGGGCGACGATGTTCGCGTATCAAAAATACGCGATGCGTAAGCCGGATCACTTAAACAATAAGAAATACACCAAAACCGCTGCGCAAGAACAAAGTGAAAAAACGATGAAGTTTATGACCTATTTCTTAACCCTCATGTTAACGACGATTGCCTTTACCAATTTAGGCATCGCCTTCTACTGGATTTTAGGGAATGGATTCCAATTTTTCCAAACCTACGTCAACCGTAAAAAAACCGCGAAACAATTTGCGGGAATGAAAGGGTGAGGAGCTTGAAAAAACTCCAATTTGAAGTTAAAAGTGAAGCCGAAGCCATGAGTGTGGCGACCCATCATTTCAAGTTAAACCCAAACTACATAAAACTCGATATTGTCGAGAAAAAAGGCATGTTTGGCCTTAAAAAATCTTATGATGTGACGGCCTCAATCGAGGTTGATTTACTCGATTTAGGGTATGGGTTATTACGCCAAATGCTTGAAGACATGGGCATTAAAGCCGAGGTATCAGGGGAAGTTGATACCGAAACCCAAACGATTGCGTATACCATCGAATCACCAGACAACCCCTTATTGATTGGCCGCGGTGGGAAAACACTTGAAGGCATTCAATTTTACTTAAGAAACGTAATTAACCTTTACACAGAAGAGCGCACCATGGTGGTTTTAGACATTGGGGGCTACAAAGAAAACCGTCGTCGTCAGTTAGAAATTTTAGCGACCAAAACGGCCAAAGAAGTGGCACGTACGGGTGTGGCTACGACGCTCAAACCAATGAACGCGTACGAACGCCGTATTGTGCACACGAAACTCGCGGATTGGCGCGATGTTTCCACCGTTAGTGAAGGCGAAACACCCAATCGATACCTCGTCATTCGTCCGAAAAAGCGATGAAATGTGTGGTGGGGTTAGGTAATCCTGGAAAACGCTATGCCATGACACGTCATAACGTGGGCTTTATGGTCGTAGACGCACTCGCTGCGTCTTTAAAACTCACCTTTAAAACGCAACGTAAATGGCGGGCTGAGGTGGCGGTTGGCCAAGGCTTTATCTTAGTGAAACCACTCACCTACATGAACGTCTCAGGCGAAGCAATCCAACATGTCAAACAGTTTTATAACTTCAAGGATGATGACCTTCTTGTGATCCATGACGACTTAGCACTCCCCCCGCTCACTTTAAGATTTAGACCTGGCGGTGGTGCCGGTGGCCACAACGGACTCAAATCGATCATCCAACATTTAGGTCACCAACAGTTCAAACGGGGCCGCATCGGCATCGGTGCTACCCCGCAAGTGATGGCCACCAGCGATTACGTCTTACAGCCCTTTCCCAAGGCTGAACACCCGGACTTAAAAGACGTCATTGAACGCACCCAAGTCGCCATCAAAGTATGGCTCGATGGGATGAGTTTTGAAAACATGATGACACGCTATAATGAAACCCGTGCGACTCCCCTTCTTTAAGGTGGGTCGCCAAACGTCGTGATGAGATGAAACCTTTACTTAAGACGCTGCTTGCGCAAGCGCCCTTCCAGGCGCTCTTAAAAAGTTTAAACGACGCCTCATCGGTGAGCCTTTCTGGCTGTCCCGATGATTTTTTGTCGTTGTTAGTAGCGCATCTAAGTCCTTTGATTAACCGACCCGTCATCGTCGTTGAAGATTCCCTTACTCACGTCCAACAACGTTACGACCAATGGGCGCAAAACACCCAAATTAGATTGTACCCTCACGATGACTTTTTAACGCTTGATATGATGACAGGGAAAGACAGTTTCTTTATCGAACGCATCACCACCCTTCAAG
>SKGG01000015.1 GCA_007117565.1 Candidatus Izemoplasma sp.
GCTGCGAACGCTCTTGTCGAACAACTGATGGCTGCGGCCACGATCGAACGTTTACGGTAAATCAAAAGCATCTCACATTTGAGATGCTTTTTTATTTGAAGCCTTTGCGACGCTGTTCGCCCCATTCATGCGTTTCTTTAAGCGCACTGAAGTAGCCACGGACACGGTACAAACTCATCCACTGACGATACCCAAAGTTTTCAATGATCGCATAAAACACCAACCGCCAAGTGTCTCTTTTATTAAAATGAATCTGATCTTTTTCTAACATCAAGACCGACGTCAAGGAGACCACCATCCCAAGTCCAATCGTGGCGATGAAGAACGCGAGAAAGAACTCGATGGGTAAAATGCCAAGTGCAAACCCTAAGATTAAAAAGACATAGCCTTGAATTTCTAAAAGAGGACCAAACATTTCAAACAATAAAAAGTAAGGAAACGCAAACAACCCAACGCCGCGGTACTTGATTTTAAGCATCATGTCTTTATGATAGGTCAAAATGTCAATCAAACCACGGTGCCAACGATTGCGTTGTTTTAGCAACGTTGACCAGGTATCGGGCACTTGGGTGTGACAGCCGGCTTGATACAGATACATCACGCGATGATGACGTTTCTCTTGATACGCATTCTTACGCATCCTCACGACCACTTCCATGTCTTCGCCCACGGTATCTTTTTTGAGGATAGAAGCACTGGTCATATAGCCACCAGCATCCACTAATGGCGTTTTTTTAAATAACCCAAACGCACCAGAAATGATCAACAAGCTATTGAGTTTAGACCAGCCTAAACGGCCTGTGGTGAACGCTCGTACATATTCTAAAGTCTGTAATCGCTCAATCGGTAAGCGGCCTAACCCACGGGCTTCAAGCACCCCTTTGACGACCATTGAACCATTCGATGGATGAATGTGACCGCCCATCGCCAGCGCATCCTCACCATCCAACTGCGCGGAGGTCATTTTAAGTAACGCATCGCTTTCTAAGACGCTGTCCGCATCGATGCCACAGACATGATCAAAGGTCGCTAAGTTAATCCCAACATTCAAAGCGTCTGCTTTTCCACCGTTGCGCTTATCTATCACCATGAGATTCGGAATTTTTGGCGTTTTATAGACCCCTAAGATGGCCTGTGTGGGTAAAGCTAAGGCACCGCTAAACGCATGTCGTTCAAGATGAAACGCTTGAATCAAGGTATTTAGCGTATCGTCGGTAGACCCGTCGTTAATGACAATGACCTCATAACGAGGGTAGGTTAAGTTAAGCAGGGACTGAACACTATCAACAATTGACAAGGCTTCATTGTAAGCGGGTGCTAAGATACTAATGGCGGGAAGAAGACGATCTTCATAAAGTAAACTTGGAAACTTTAGTTTCCATCGCCTCATTTGGTCATTGGCGGCTTGATGGGATAGAAAAATTAGCGTTAAGTAAATTAAGTTTACCGTCACATAATACCCTACGATGTAATAGTTATACCTTAAGATGAATATAGGCACTAAATCCCATGTCCAAACCGTAACCCCTCTTAAGGCAAGTTCAACGATGAAGACAAATGGTATCAATAATAACGATAATACTCCGAGTCTTCTTAAGTAACGGAGTTTTTTTAACTCATTTTTTGGCGTTTCTTTCACAGGTTTTAACACGACTTTACGAGGAATGTTTAAGGCTTTTAAGACACTCTCTTTAGCGTATAATGCTAACTCTTCCTCTAACCCATCACACTCTTGTATGACTGCACGAATCAGATTAACACATTCAAACTCATAATGTGGGTTCTTATTATGATTTAAAAAGCGGATAAAAGGGGTGTATTGTCCTGCTTTTAAGAGTGTAGTTAAGACATCAAAAATCGCTTGCCTCGGCGCATTGAGAGCCTTAAAGACGAGTGTGTCGAGTTGTGAGGCCATGGCCAAGATAATCAGTTGTTTTTGTTTTGGCGTTAACATGTTTTCTTCTAGCTGAATTAAGGCATCATCTAGCCGTATTTTTTCTTTTTGAAAGAGGGTTTCAAACGTCTTAATTAACGGTGCTTCTTGAATGTCTTTTTCAACATAGCTTAACAACGTGTCAAACGCATCCACCTTATGAGGGATGTTCGCTAAGGCGAAAGAGACGACTTCAGGGTCTTTATGATACAGATAGCTTTGGCGTGTTAATAGGTCATCATTTAAGTAAACCAGCACACGACCCGCGCGACGTCTAATGATTTTTGCGAGTGCATCGTTGGTGTGTTGAAGTTGGCTATCAAACGCTTGAAACTGCTTCTTGACATACGCTAAAAGCGTGCTTGAAGGATAACGTTGTGCGTAAGTGATAAAGAATAGAATGATCTGCGGATGCGTATGGTCTTTAAAAACGTCAAACGTTCGATCGATGTCAAATGATTGATTAAGTAAAAGGGTGGTTAACCGTTGAATCATGGTCGTTGATAGTTTGGGTAAACGGCTTAAAATAGTGCTCATTAAAGAAACGTCTAGACGTTTCTTTAAGGCATTGACAATAAAGAAATAGACGATTTCATCCCGCTCAATGAGTAAACGTTCACACAACAAGCGATGGGCTTCTTGCGTGTTGATGTACCCTAAATAAATCACCGCTCGTTGGCGTCTAAACACAAAACGTGAAGACGCTTGTCTTTTTAAAAAACGCACCCATTGACGCTGCAAAACATCCGCGTGGAAACGCGCTTGCATCGTCTCGTTGATGTGAACATGTTCGACAACATGAATGAACGCTTCAAACACTTCAAGCGGCTTATAGCGGTTAGGCACATCGTTGCCCTGAATATAGCGCTCAAAAACATAGTTTTGCACCAGTTGAGTACGTCTATGTGCTCTTTGATGACGTTTTTTTTGTCTTAAAACACGTCCCATCAAAATCACAGAAAGCGCTATTAAAACCGCAAATGCGACCCAAATATAAGTGAGCGGGATCATCGTTGTACGCCTTTAATTAGACGTTTTAAAAGACCATGAACCTCATCTAAAAAGACCGGCTTTTGAAGCACAACATCGACATTTAAATCATAGGCTCGTTTGAGCGTTCGCTCGTTTTTATTGTGCGAGGCAATAATGAAAGGAATGCTTTCTAAACGGGCATCTTCATTGAGACGTTGTTTGAGTGAAAACCCATCGAGCTTAGAGAGATTTAGCTCTGAGATGATGGCTTGAACGGGTGTTTTTTGTAAAATGTCTAACGCTTCTTCGACCCCTCTGCACGCGAGACACTGAAAATCGGTTCGCTCAAAGTAGCGTGTGATGAGCCGGACATTAACGTCGTCTTCGTCGACAATTAAAAGGGTGTTTTGAAGGTCTTGTGTGACATCATCGCCTGCCATAATAATCGCACCTTGTCCGACACTTTGCGCTTTCATTAAACGTGTATCTAAGACTTTTAACCACGTGCTCAAAGGCGCCGGTTCGCTCGCTCTATCACGCAGGGATTCGGTTGCGAGCGTCGCAATGTTGACATCGATGGGTTCTGCGAACAAGACACTGTCACGTACCGCATTTCTTAATTGTTCAGCGTGTTCTTTTAACTCAAAGGTTTCAGGCATCATGACGACAAACTGCGTGCCTGTATACTTAAAGATAAGCGATTCTGTAGGAAGTGTTTCTTCAATCAAGTAACTGAGTGTTTTTAACACATCGTTCGCACCTTGAATCCCTAAACGTCGATTCAACGTTTGAAAGCGGTCGACGCTGATGAGCATGATGTGCCAAGGCTCGTGATGATGCTCGCGGATGAACGTTCTAAAGAACGCTTCATTATAACGATTGGTAAGTGGGTCCTTAGTCAACTTATTTTCAGTGTCTTTGAGTTGTTTATTTAAACTGTCAATCGACGTTTGAAGCAAACGTTTTTCGTCTTCTTTTTTTGCGATGGAGGCTTCTAAAGTGTGCCACTGTGTTTGATAAATGTTAGGAATAGGGGTGTGATACAGTTTATGCATTTTCTGAACGAACGGCTCTAAGACACTGAGCGCTTCAACGCCTAACTCTGCTTGAAACCGCAAAAAGACATAATGCCAAAGCTTATGGCCACTCAAGGGGGCTTCAATGACTTCAAACGTATCTTCTTCCACGATCAGATTAAGGTTTTTTAAAAACGTTGTAAAACGCTCTACATCCACATGCGTTTGAAGAATGATCAGCGCTTGTTGAATCAGTGCATCATAATTATAATAACGTTTTTGACTGATGGCTTTTTTGACGATGAAGTGTTGGTCATAAAAAGTGTGTTGCATGAGCGCCACGAGGGATTGCTTAAATTGTTTTTCATCAAAAAGAGGCCCATGGGAAGGCACGCAAAGCGTAATATCGAGTTTTTTGATTTCCCGTAAGATAGGCTTTAAAAGGTCACTGTTATGAAACAATGTTTCATGCGTGCGTTTGAGATTGTCTTTATCAAGTTCAGAAGTTGTTTGACTGAACAAAGATTGGCTTAAAAACACTTTCGTTTCAGGAAAGTATAAAAGGTGTGCGCCCTTAGGCTGTAGCGCTGAGGCTTCAAGCACATGCCAGCGGTGTTTGGTTTTGGCAAAAGGGGCGTCATCTAGTGTGTCTATCGTCAGTGAAGGATTGTTTTCCAACAGTTGCGCTTTGAGTGTATCGCTGGTGATGAGCGTCAGTTCCGGTACGGCTTGTTTTAAAGCATTTAGACGCGTCAGTGTCCACGGGGTGAGTTCACTCAACCAAAGATAAGACCAACCGCTCACAGAATGGTGTGTTTTTAAGTAATCTAACCAACAAGGAATGACCATCTCATGTGGCGGATTTATTAACACGAATTGGTCATCTGAAACATAGGTCACCGAGTGAAAGTTTAGCGATTGATAGGGGTACGTTTGGATGATGAATGACTGTTTGGTAACAAACGTTGAGTTCATCGGCTCACCTCCTATGCATTCATTGTATCAAAAGCCTCGGTAAAGCGATAATGATTTTTAGATACGTCAAGCACCCCTTTTAAAAAAGTGTTGATTTCATGCTATACTACACCCATGAAAACAACCTTTAAACCTTTCGCGGAATCGCTAGGGTTAAACCCTACTTTATCGTATCAGCGCTTACCTAAAATCTTTTATCAAACCGCAGAGCCACAAGCTTTAGACAACCATGAAACACTTTATGTGCATGATTCACTTATGGCTTCTTTTGACTTGCCTTGGCCAAAACAAGAAGCCGCCATGGCGTCTTTTTTCGCGGGCCAAATCACCTTCGCCGATTACACACCCATCGCGCAGGCGTATGCGGGTCATCAATATGGCCATTTCACGGTGCTTGGCGATGGGCGCGCGGTCTTGCTCGCAGAAATCGATCATCAAGGTCAAACCTATGATCTTCATCTAAAAGGCTCCGGACCGACGCCTTTTGCGCGTCGTGGCGACGGGCAAGCGACACTTTTTGCGATGTTAAAAGAAGCACTCATCTCAGAAGCGCTTCATGGGGTAGGCATCCCCACCACACGAAGCTTGTTGGTGGGCTTAAGCGGTCTAGAAGTTCCGCGTGAAACCCTTCAACCAGGCGCTTATCAAGTCCGTTTAGCGAAGAGTCATCTACGTATGGGCACCTTTGAGTGGGCCGCTATGCATCAAGATAAAAGCCATCTCAAAGCGTTGTTGGCGTATGCGATTAAACGTCATGATGCTGATTTAGAACCAAGCGACGCACTCGGGTTTTTACGCCGTGTGATTATACGTCAAGCCAACCTCATCGCTCTTTGGCAAAGCGTCGGGTTTGTCCACGGCGTGATGAACACCGACAACATGGCGATAAGCGGTGAAACCATCGATTATGGCCCGTGTGCCTTCTTAGATGCGTACCGACCCAATCAAACGTTTTCTTCGATTGACACGCATGGCCGATATGCCTATAACCAACAACCTTATATAGCCTCATGGAATCTCGCACGTTTAGCGGTGAGTTTGTTGCCGCTCATCGACGATGATCAAGAGAAAGCCGTGGCTTTAGCTAAGGAGGCTTTAGAAACCTTTGGTCCGATCTTTGAAGCGGCGTATGCGAAAAAAATGAGCGCGAAGTTTGGCCTTTTAAACGCCACTCAAGAAGACATTAAACACATCAATGCCTTTTTTGATTTCATGCATCAACATGAACGCGACTTTACGAGCACGTTTTTAGATTTAACCTTTGACCGTTATGAGGATGTTTTTTATCAAAAACCGGACATAGCGTCATGGTTGCGTTGGTATCAAAAACGAAAAACACAAGAACCAGACCCACTACGTCTTCAAAAACAACACAATCCAGCTCTAATTCCAAGAAACATCACGGTTGAGCGTTTGTTAAACACGGTGAGTCTAACCAAAGACATCACATCGTTTAACCAATATTTAGAGCTACTTAAACACCCTTATCAACACACTAAGGCTCAAAAAGTACACGAAGGGCCACCCAAACATAACCCCACCCGGTTCGTGACCACATGTGGGACGTAGGAGCGCGTATGATTACATCCGTACAAAACGATCAGGTTAAGACCTGGGCGAAAGTGCAACAAAAAAAATACCGGGATGCCCAGGGCATTTGTTTGGTCGAGGGTGAGCATCTCGTCGACTTAGCGCTTGAACACACCGAAGTGGTGGTGATCTTGACGCTAACGCCCACCACAAAATACCCGCAAGCTGTGTCTGTGAGTGAGCACGTGATGAAGAAAATCACCGAACACACGATGCCTGTCGCAGCCATCGTCAAGAAACCAGAACGAAAGACTAAAGGTGAACGTGTCGTTTTGTTAGATCGTGTTCAGGACCCTGGCAATGTGGGAACACTCATGCGAAGTGCCCTTGCCTTTGGCTTTGATCGTATGGTGCTTTATCAAAGCGCCGATCCGTTTAGTCCAAAAGTTTTAAGAGCCACCCAAGGGGCGATATTTGCGTTGCCTATAGAGATTTTAGAAACCCCTTCAGAGTTGAAAACGGCGTACCCCGAACATACCATGATTGCGGCTGTCTTAAATGGCCAAAAACCCCACCCCATCGAAGGGCCTTACGTGTTGATGTTAGGCAACGAAGGTCAAGGGTTGAGTGACGCTTTTTTAGCGCACTCTCATCACCCGATGACCATTCAAACGTCCTCCGTTGAAAGCTTAAACGTGGCCGTCGCCGGGAGCATCTTGATGCATCAATTGACACAAGGATAAGACTTGTCAAGCGTGAGAAAGTGTGCTATCATATTTACGCATATGGGTTAGAGGAGTGGGTCAGCGCCCACTCTTTTCTTTGCCAAATAAGGAGGGTATGATGGACAAACTGACACAATTAATACATCGTGTGGTGGAAAGTGAAGGCTACTTTGTCTACGCCATTACGCTTGGTCCAAAAGATGGTGAACAGACGCTTGTGGTTGACATTGAAGGCGTTGGCTATTTAGGCATCGACGATGTCGTTAAAGTCAATCAAGCCCTATCTTTAGCGCTTGACGATCATGAAGATTTGATTGCTGGGAGCTACCAGCTTGAAGTCGGTTCTGCGGATCCTGAGCGTGAGCTACACACCCTTGAACAAATGAAACGAGCGGTGGGTCGGTGGGTCGTTGTGACCACCCATGAACAAACCATCGAAGGCGGCTTAGATTCGGTCACACGTGACACCATCCAAGTCACCACTAAAAAGAAAAAACAACACACGATTCACCACGCCGACATTACGATGTTGCGTTTGGCGATTCATTTCTAGGAGGACCACCATGCAATCAAAACCATTTTTTGAAGCGCTTGAAGCAATCACTCATGAGCGCGGATTAGAAAAAGAAAAAGTCTTAGAGGTGTTTGAAAAAGGTCTTTTAAACGCGTATAAAAAGCATTTTCAAACGCAAGACGTTGTCCGTGTTGAGTTCAATGAAGACCGCAATGAAATTCAGATGTATTGTGATTATCTCGTCGTTGAAGAAGACACCGATGAACCGAATCAAATCAGTTTGAGCGACGCCCGTAAAGAACGTAAAACGATCAAAATTGGGGAGACGCTCACGACGCGTGTTTCACCTAAAGATTTTGGACGTATTGCGGCCGTGTCAACCAAACAAATGTTAACACAAGGTCTTAAAACCCTCGAACGTGAAAAAATCTACGAACATTTCCGCGATCAAGAAGGGGAAATGACCTCAGCTGAAATTGTTGCGATTAATAAAGATTACATCACGCTTGAGATGGCGATGGGCTTAGAAACATCCTTGCCTCGTAAAGAGCTTTTAAAGAGCGATGAAATTCGTATAGGTTCACGCATCAAGGTGTATGTTTCTAAAGTTGAAATGACCCCAAAAGGCCCTAAAGTCTATGTCTCGCGGAACGATAAAAATCTCGTGAAACGTCTCATTGAACAAATGACCCCTGAGATCACCGATGGGACCATTGAAATCATGGGCCTTGCTAGAGACGCGGGTTCTCGTAGTAAAGTGGCCGTGTATTCCCACGATGAAAACGTCGACCCTGTCGGCGCCGTTGTCGGGTATAAAGGCAACCGCATCAAAGAAGTGTTAGAAGCGTTACAAGGGGAGCGCGTCGACGTTTACGCTTGGAGTAACGATCCAGTCGAACTCGTTAAAAACGCGATGGCCCCAGCCAAAGTGCATGCGATCAACACCGACAAAAAAGAAAAAACAGCGCTCGTGATTGTTGAAGACATTGATTTTACTTCAGCGATCGGTTCTAAAGGCCAAAACGTTCGTCTAGCGGCGCAATCGAGTGGCTACAAAATTGACATTAAGTCTATTTCTGACGCGGCTGAACTTGAGATTGACTACACCCCTTTAAGTGAAGAAGGTGATGAGGATGCCGACGAAACCGCGTAAAATTCCTTTAAGAAAATGTGTTGTGAGTCAAGAACGGCTTCCTAAAAAACAACTCTTGCGTGTGGTGGCCAATAAAGAAGGTGAGATCATCTTCGATTTATCCGGCAAAGCGAATGGTCGGGGTGCGTACGTTAAAAACAGTGAAGACGTCATCTTAAAAGCCAAACAAAAAGATCTTATTGGTCGTCACCTTGGTGTGACGGTCCCAGAAGAAATTTATGACGCCTTATACCGTTATGCCCAAGACCACATTTAACGTTCAAACCTTAGGGTTAGCGTTACGCGCAGGGAAACTGATTCATGGCGAAGAAGCCGTCTTAGAAGGCTTTCGTAAGTACCCTCATTATTATGTGTTTATGGCCTCCGATGCGGGTGCCAACATTCAAAAAAAAATCCAACAAAAAGCATTTCATTATGATACACCCATCAATCAATCGTTTGATCGTCAAACCCTCAGTAAAGCACTGGGTAAAGAGCGCACCGTGTGCGCTTTAATCGACGAGGGCTTTATTAAAACGATCGGTTGAGGGTCCACAGAAAGAGGTGACTGGTATGAGTAAACGTCCTACCAATAAACCACAAAATCGTCGCCGTAAAGGCAAACCAAAAAATACCGCAAAACCACCGAAACTTAAAAAACTCCCAGAGTTTTTAAAGTATCAAAAAGACATGACTGTCGGGGAGATTGCTGAGTTCATCGGTCGTCCAGCGACCGATGTGATTAAGCGTCTGATGAAACTTGGCGTCATGGCTGCTCAGACTCAAACCATCGATTATGATACCGCAGAACTGCTCATGGATGATTATGGCATTGGCATTGAACATGCGGCTTATTCCGATGAGACCCGATTTGAGGATATTCCGATTGAAGATGATCCTAAAGACTTAGTCTTACGTCCACCTGTTGTCACCATCATGGGGCACGTTGATCACGGGAAAACCACCCTCTTAGATACGATCCGTAATGCTCGTGTCACTGCAGGCGAAGCCGGCGGCATCACGCAGCACATTGGGGCCTATACCTTTGATTATAATGGTCAACCCATTACCTTCATTGATACCCCAGGCCATGCGGCCTTTACGGAAATGCGTGCACGCGGGGCTTCGATCACCGACATGACCATTTTAGTGGTCGCAGCGGACGATGGCGTGATGCCACAAACACGCGAAGCTATCGATCATGCGAAAGCCGCAAAAGTCCCCATCATTGTGGCCATTAACAAGATGGATAAACCAGGTGTGAATCCTGATCGTGTCAAGCAAGAGCTCACCGAGTTTGATCTTGTCCCCGAAGAATGGGGCGGACAAACCCTGTTTGTCGAAATTTCCGCACTCAAAGGCGATAACATTGAAGAGTTGTTAGAAAACATCGTGTTAACCGCGGAAGTGGAAGAGCTAAAAGCCAATCCTAAACGTCTAGCGTTAGGGTCGGTCATCGAAGCGAAACTCGATAAAGGCCGTGGACCGGTCGCAACGTTACTCGTTCAAAACGGGACGCTTAAAACAGGCGATGCGTTTGTCGTGGGCGACACGTATGGTAAAGTCCGTGCGATGGTCGATGATTTAGGGAAACAACTCTCTGAAGCAGGCCCCTCTCAAGCGGTCGAAGTCATTGGCTTACAAGACGTGCCTCAAGCGGGGGATGCGTTTAAAGTGTACGCCGATGAAAAAGAAGCACGTCAAATCGCGGAAGCCCGTGCGCACCGTACGTGGAAAGAAGAGCGTGGTGTAGGTAAGGCCGTCAGTTTAGATGACATGTTTTCCACAATGGGTGACAGCAAAGA
>SKGG01000073.1 GCA_007117565.1 Candidatus Izemoplasma sp.
GTTGTGCGTTACAATGATGTCTGATGAGGAGGCGAATTATGGACCGAAAATACCGCGCAGAACCTTATAGAATTAAAATGGTTGAAGCGATTAAAGAAACCACAAAAAAAGAACGTCAAGCCTGGCTAAAAGAGGTGGGCTATAACGTCTTTGCGATTAAAAGTGACGATGTCTACATCGATTTACTGACGGATTCAGGTACTGGTGCGATGAGCGATGCGCAGTGGGGGGCGATGATGATCGCAGATGAAGCGTATGCTGGCTCTCGGAGTTTTTACCGTTTAAAAGAAACCGTGGAAGCCATCACACAGTACCGTTACATGTTGCCAGTGCATCAAGGCCGGGGCGCAGAACAAGTGTTGATGGGACACTTGACTGATCGAGCAGGGCTTTATTTCATTAGTAACTCTCATTTTGACACCACCCGTGCACACGTTGAACTGGCCGGGGCTAGAGCCCTTGATTGTGTCATCGATGCGGCTTTTGATACACAAACATCCCATCCTTTTAAAGGTAACTTTGATTTAGATAAATTAGAACAGCTCATCCAAGACAAAGGACCAGAAAATATCGCAGGCATCATCTACACCATCACCAACAACTCGATGGGGGGACAGCCGGTCTCCTTAGAAAACTTAGAAGCCGTCTCAGCGATCGCTAAAAAATACGGTATTTTGAGAATCATCGATGGTGCACGTTACGCTGAAAACGCGTTTTTCATTAAACAACGTGAAGCGGGCTATGCTGACTGGTCGATTGAGGCCATCGCCAAAAAACAATTTGCCTTAGCCGATGTGTTTATGATGAGCGCGAAAAAAGATGGGCTTGTCAATATGGGCGGACTTTTAGTGATCCGCGAAGACACGGCGCTCTTTGAAGCGTGTCAAGCCCGTGTCGTACCGATGGAAGGTTTTCCAACCTATGGTGGCATGAGTGGTCGTGACATGGACGCGTTAGCGGTCGGTTTAAAAGAGGCGTTAGATAATGCTTATTTAACCCACCGTATTGATCAAGTTCGATATCTAGCGGATCGTTTAGCTACTGCTGGCATCCCTGTGCAAACCCCCGCTGGAGGGCACGCCGTTTTCATCGATGCGAAAGCTTGGCTTCCTCATATTCCCCAAACGGCTTTTCCCGCACAAAGTGTCGTGGTTGAGTTGTATCTTGAAGCAGGCATTCGGGCCGTTGAAATCGGGTCATTTTTACTGGGCAACGACCCTGATACAAACGCACCCTTAATCTCACCCACTGAGTTTGTGCGTTTAACCATTCCTAGACGAACCTATACGTATAGACACCTAGACGATGTGGCTGAAGCGCTGATTGCCATTCACCAACGAAAAGACTCGTTAAAAGGACTTAAGGTCATCAAAGAACCGCCCGTATTAAGACATTTTACGGCGCGTTTAACGTATTTAGATTAGAGGCGTTGAAGACGCCTCTTCTTTGTGAAAAAAATACAAAAAATCGGTCATTACCCCTTGGTTTTGTAAACGCTATCATGTTATAATGACTCTGTCGAACTGAAATTTTTAAGGAGCGATCAAATTATGCAAATTTTAGCCTTAAATCCAGGCTCTACAAGCACAAAAATTGCCGTTTATAATCAAACTGAGTGTGTCTTCAAAACCACGCTGCGTCATGATACCTTAACCATCAATCAATTCGCCTCCGTTTACGAGCAATACGCGTTTCGTAAAGAGGCGATTTTAAATGTTTTAAAGGACGCCAACATTGCCATTGAAGCCCTTGATGCGATTGTCGGACGAGGCGGGATGGTGAAACCCATCGCCTCAGGTACTTACCGTATTAACGATGCGATGATTGAGGATTTAAAAGCCGCAAAACGAGGTCAACATGCTTCCAACTTAGGCGCCATCATTGCTCGTGCGATGGCGGATCCCTTGAACATTCCTGCGTTTATTGTCGATCCTGTTGCGGTCGATGAAATGGAAGATATCGCCCGGATCACCGGGATGCCTGAGATTAAGCGTCAAAGTCTCTTTCATGCGTTAAATCAAAAGGCCGTCGGTTTAAAAGCGGCGGCGCAACTAAAAAAACCGTATCATGAATGCAACTTGATTTTAGCTCATTTAGGGGGCGGAATCTCCGTGGGCGCCCACCAAAAAGGGCGCGTCATTGATGTCAATAACGCGCTTGATGGCGATGGGCCTATGTCGCCTGAGCGCAGTGGTTCAGTCCCTTTAGGTCCTCTTTATAAAATGGCTCTGAGTGGAGAGTATACCCTCGCGCAAATGCAAAAGAAAAATTATGGCCAAGGCGGGTTGGTGGCACATTTAGGTACCAACGATGGCTATGAAATTGAAAAGCGCATCAAAGCAGGCGATGAACAAGCCCGTTTTATTTATGAAGCGATGGCCTACCAAATCGCCAAAGAAATCGGCTCGTTAGGGCCGGTTCTAAAAGGAAACATTGACGCCATTGTGTTAACCGGTGGTTTAGCGTTTGATACGCTTTTAACCGATTGGATCAAAGCGCGCACTGAGTGGATGGCGCCAGTGCTCATCTTCCCTGGGGAAGATGAAATGGAAGCGTTGGCGTATGGCGCGTTAAGAGTTTTGCGTCAAGAAGAACAAGCAAAGGAGTATTGAAATGAAAAGCATGCAAGACATTGTCATCAAAGCACAGAGTCTTTCGAAAGCCTTATTGGTCGTCGCGGTGGCACATGATGAGCCGGTTTTAGAAGCGGTGGTACGTGCGAGTGACGCAGGCTTTATTCACCCCTGTTTGATCGGGGATAAAAAAGAGATTGAAAAAATTCTTAAGCTCAACGATTGGACATGCGAAGCCACCATCATTGATGAAACCGACCCGGCACGCGCCTGTCAATTAGCGGTTGAAAAAGTTCACGATACGCCAGGGGCGTTATTGATGAAGGGACTTGTCGATACTTCTGTACTCTTAAAAGCCGCGTTAGATAAAGAAAAAGGGTTACGCACCAATCGCCGAATTTCTCATGTGAGTGTCTTTGACATTCCGTCTTATGATCGTGTGTTATTGATGAGTGATGGGGCGTTGAATATTGCGCCAACCGTGGATGAAAAGCAAGACATCATTGAAAACGCCGTGCACATTGCGCATGCACTCGGCATTGAAACCCCCAACGTTGGCATCATTGCGGCGGTGGAAAAAGTGAACCCTAAAATGCCCGCCACACTGGATGCGGTAGAACTCATCAAACGTCAACAAGAAGGACACATTCAAGGCTGTGTCATCGAAGGCCCCTACGCGATTGATAATGCAGTCAGTGTCGAAGCGGCGAAACACAAGGGTATTGACGCCCCAGGGGCTGGAAAAAGCGACATTTTGATCATGCCTGTGATTGAAGCCGGGAATGTGTTTTATAAAACGTTGATGTTCTTAGCACAAGCAAAAAGTGCTTCAGTCATCGCGGGTGCGTTAAAACCCATTGTCTTAACCTCTCGTGCGGACAGCAGTGAGAGCAAATACTATTCGATTGCTTTAGCCGCCTGTGTCGCGGCTCAACCATAATACTTCATAAAGGAGCGTATCATGAGTAAAAAAGACTTTACCAATGAGGTGTTTCATTACACCAATGACGGCTTTGAACAAGTCATCTATTTTCACAACAAAGAAACAGGCTTAAAAGGCATCACCTGCATTCACGACACACGTTTAGGTCCTTCGTGTGGGGGCACCAGACTCTTTAATTATGCGACTGAGGAAGAAGCGCTTTATGACGTCACACGTTTAGCCCGCGGCATGACGTATAAAAATGCGGCGGCTGGTCTCAACATTGGCGGCTGCAAAACGGTGCTTATTGGCGACCCTAAAAAAGTCAAAAATGAAGCGTATTTCCGTTCGTATGGGCGTTACATTCAAAGTTTGAATGGTCGCATTTACACCGGACAAGACATGAACATCAACTTACAAAACTGTGAATGGATGGACATGGAAACCGATTATGTTTCTGGGGTATTACGTAAAGGGGCTGGAAGCACAACTATTTTGACCGCACGCGGTACTTATGTTGGCATGCTTGCGGCTGTTAAGCACAAACTGAATCAGGATAACTTAGATGGCTTATCGATTGCCATTCAAGGCGTTGGTTCGGTCGTTCAAGAAATGGTTCAATATCTCTTAGAAAACGACATTCGTCGCATTTATTTCACCGACGTCGACCAAGAAAAAATCGCGACGTTTAAAAAGATGTATCCGCTCGCCATTTATGTCGAACCCGATGAAATCTATGAGAAAAAATGTGACATCTTCTCACCCAATGCAATTGGGGCGATTTTAAACGATGAGACGATTCCAAAACTGCGCACCCATATCATCGCTGGCGCGGCGAACAACGTCTTAAAAGACGAAAACAAACATGGGCCTATGCTCGAAGAAAAAGACATTCTTTATGCGCCTGACTTTGTCATTAATGCCGGCGGCGTCATCAATGTATATCATGAGATGATTGGCGACCATGAAGCGTCCGCGATCAACACCACCGAAGGCATTTATCACCGTTTAATGGATATTTTTAACGTGGCCAAAGAAGAAAATATACCGACCTATAGAGCCGCTAACATTCTAGCAGAACGTCGCATTGAACAACTTTTAAAAATGCGTCAAACTTACGGTAAATCACGTACGAAGTTCCAGTGGAATATCGAATAAAGGAGGGCGAGTATGGCCACAAAATCACACTTCAAAAACGAACACATTGGCCGCGTCTCACCTTACGCGTTTCATCCATTTAGAACCACCCTTGAGACGTTTATGTATCAAAATAACGTCCTTGAAGTCACCACCTTACAAGAAGCGTATTTACTCGCAAAATCGGAGCCTGGGACGATTGTCTTAGATCAAGACATTGTGGGCGCTGAAGCGTTAGGTTTAGCGGAAGGTTCGAAAGTTCTAGTTTTCAACGATGCGGCCATTACGGGGCGTCAAGCGAAAGCGCGTGAACTCATCACAGATACCACGCGTGAGACCTACAGTGCGATGGTGCGTGACCATCTTTTTGGCGCAAGAAAACGGACGTTTTACAAAGCGACGGCGTATGTAGGCTTACATGAAAATTTCATGGTTAAAGCGCATTTGATGGTGCCAGAGGGCTATGCAAATACGCTATACTCATGGCTTTTGAATTTTCAAGTGCCCACCCAGGAGTGGGATGCGCTCTATGCGCGTTCAACCGTCTTTGAAGAAGGAGACATCATCCTCTTCTCTGACCCAGAACGTGAAGGCGACCCACTGGCGCTCTTTGATGAACACTACAATGCGGCCGCTTTATTTGGACTCCCCTATTTTGGGGAACATAAAAAAGGCACCTTAACGCTCGCATGGTCCATCGCGTCAAGACATGGCTACATTTCAGCGCATGGTGGGCTTAAAAAGATCACACGGCCAAATGAAGAGCCTTACGTCATGAGTGTGTTTGGCTTAAGTGGGTCAGGGAAATCGACAATTACGCATGCGAAAAGCGCCGCTTTTCCTCATGCGGTGGTCTTGCATGACGATGCGTATGTTTTAGATCAAAAGAGTAAAGAAACGATTGCCTTAGAGCCTTCCTATTTTGATAAAGTGGCGGATTACCCGACCGCTTCTAAAGACAATGCCTACCTTTTAACCATGCAAAATGTCGGCGTCACTAGAAACAATGAAGGCGCCTTGGTGCCAGTCACAGAAGACATTCGTTGTGGCAACGGTCGTGCGGTGAAATCGGTCTTATGGACCGACAACCGAGTCCATCATGTCAAGGAACCACTCAACGCGATATTTTGGATCATGCGGGACGATGCGCTGCCACCACTCACCAAAATCAATGATCCCATCCTTGCTGCTACCTTAGGGGCCACCTTGGCCACCAAGCGCTCAAGCGCCGAACATGGCGTGGATACCACCAAACTGGCGTTTGTGCCGTATGCAAATCCTTTTAGGTTATACCCTTTAGAGAAAGATTATCAAGAGTTTAAACGACTTTTTGAAGAAGGCAACGTGGCGTGTTATGTCTTAAACACAGGGCATTATGCGGATCAAAAGATCCCACCAAAAACCACCTTGGGTCTGCTTGATCAACTCTTACAAAGCACACTCACTTGGCAGCCGTTTGGGCATCAAAAATACGCAGAAGCTGTCAACCTCGATGCGTTTCCTCTACGTTTAGAGGAAAAAGATTTAACCCACCTAAAAGCAAGACTGACCCAACGCATTGACTTTTTAGAGGCGTTAAGCACCCGAGATCAATTACCTTTAGAATGCAAGCAAGCCTTAACGCATTGGATGAATGACTTATCGATAAAGTAGGGATAGTATGAAACGGTTTATCAACGACACGGTCTTTGATCGGGAAATCGTCGACACCGTCTTTGAAGCTGCCAGTGGCGCAATTGAAGCCATTAAAGCACACGGCGACGCCGCCGTGGTTAACGGCGCTTTTGGGACGTATTTTGACGAGCACGGAAAACTTTTAACTTTCAACAACGTCTATGAAACCTTTGACGCGGTCGACGTCGTGCAAAAAGCCAAGTATGCTTCGAGTATTTATGGGCCACCGGAATACCAAGCTGCCGTTAAATCATGGTTATTTGGCTCACACGAGATGGCGTTAGACGCAGAAGTCATTGCGACACCAGGGGGTACTGGAGCACTCGCATCGACCGTTAAAAATGCGCTGTCACCAGGCGAAATTCTCATTCAACCAAACATTGGCTGGGGGCCTTATACGACGATCGCCAAAGAAGCCCAGACACCGGTGGAAACCTATGAGATGTTTGATGGCGACCAGTTTCACCTTGAAAGTTTTAAAGACGTCACCGAAAGCGTGATGAAACGTCAAGGGAAAGTGGTCATCTTCTTAAACGACCCGTGTCAAAACCCTACAGGTTATACACTCTCGAGTGAGGAATGGGACCGTATTGTCGAGATTTTGATTGAACTGAACACCAAAGGGCCGGTCGTCTTTGTTTACGATGTGGCCTACATCGACTTTAACACCTTAAAAGACGATTACAAACGAAACTTTGAACGCTTCTATCAACTGCCTGAAAACATTTTAACCGTCATTGCGTTTAGTGCTTCAAAAACGATGACCGCCTATGGTATGCGTGTGGGTGCACAAGTCTTAGTCAGTTCAAACGCGCCCGAACTTAGACGCTTTAAATCAGCCTGTGGGAACACCGCGCGTGGCGTTTGGTCAACGGTCAATAACGGTGGAATGAAAATGTTTAGTGACATTGCCTTAGATGACGCCAAAAAAGTGCGCTATCAAGAAGAACGTGAGGCGTATTTAACGCTTTTAAATGATCGTGCACGGATTTTTGTCGAAGAAGCCCAAGCGTGTGACTTACCTCTTTACCCCTATCATGAAGGCTTTTTTGCGACCATCCGTGTCGACGATCCAGTCCTTAAAAACGAGCTTCATTTAGCGTTAAAAAAACACCACATTTTCTTTGTCAATGTGTACGGTGGTTTACGTGTCGCACTCTGTTCAATTCCACTCAACAAGATGCGCGGACTTGCGCTAAGAGTGAAACGTGTCTTAGATGAGCTTATGGAAGAGCCACCATTTGACCTAAGCGAAAAGAAAGAGGCCTGAATCTACGGATTCAGACCTCTATTTTTTTATACGTTATACGTGGTTGATGCGGTTTTACCGCCTCTTCCTGTCCAGTTTGTGTGGAAAAATTCTCCCCGAGGTTGATCGAGGCGTTCATACGTATGCGCGCCGAAGTAATCGCGTTGCGCTTGGAGTAAGTTTGCTGGAAGTCTTTCTGTGGTGTAGCCATCAAAGTAAGCAAGTGCGGCGGATAGTGTCGGCGTAGGAATGCCTGCTAAGACACTCGCAGAAACAACTTTTCGAAGCCTTGGAATGACACGATTCATCGTTTCTTTAAAGTAGTCATCAAGCAAAAGGTTCGTCAACTTAGGATTGGTTTCATAGGCAGCTTTGATTTTATCTAAGAACACCGAGCGAATGATGCATCCACCGCGCCACATCAAAGCGATGCCTCCGTAATTGAGCTGCCAGCCTTGATCGGTCGCGGCTTGTTTCATGAGCGCATACCCTTGGGCATAGGAGATGATTTTGGCAGCATACAACGCTTGGCGTAAATCTTCAATAAAGGTGGCTTGATCCCCTTCAAACGGCTTTATGGTTCTAGGATAGACGTTTGCCGCTTCGACCCGCTCGTCTTTTTGTGCGGATAAAAAACGTGAAAACACAGATTCGGCGATCAACGTTAAAGGAATCGCATGATCTAAGGCGGCGTTCGCGGTCCATTTACCGGTGCCTTTTTGACCAGCGGTATCTAAAATGACATCGATGAGGTGCTCTCCTTGTTCGTTTTTATACGCTAAAATATCGGCGGTAATCTCAATCAGATAGCTGTCAAGCTCGCCTTCATTCCAGCGTTTAAAAATCTCTGCCATAGTATCGTTATCTAGCTTTACATAGTCTTTAAGGAGATGGTAGGTCTCACTGATGAGTTGAATGTCGCCATATTCGATGCCGTTGTGCACCATTTTAACGAAATGGCCTGCGCCGTCTTCGCCGACCCAATCACAACAAATGCCACCATCCTCCACACGCGCCGCAATCCCTTGTAAAATAGGTTTGATCGCAGGCCACGCTTCTTTGGCGCCACCGGGCATGATCGAAGGGCCTGTTAACGCCCCTTCTTCCCCGCCTGATACACCGGTGCCAACAAAGTGAATGCCGTGTGTTTTTAAATACTGTGTTCGGCGAGTGGTGTCATCATAATGGGAATTTCCACCATCGATGATGATGTCCCCTTCATCAAGTAAGGGAATTAACGTTTCAATGACTTGATCAACAGGCTTACCTGCTTTAATCATCAACATAACTTTACGTGGTTTTTTAAGCAGTGCGACCAACTCGGCGATGTCGGTGGTCCCTGTCATCGCTTTGCCTTTTGCACGCCCCTTTAAAAACCCATCAACCGTGGCTTGATTACGGGAAGAAACGACCACTGAAAAACCTTTTGACGCCATGTTTAAAGCGAGGTTTTCCCCCATCACCGCAATGCCAATCAATCCAATATCGTATGTCATACTGTCTCTCCTTTAGGTTCACTAGACGCTATTTTATGCTAAAAGTAAGTCTGATTTTACTTCTTTACTATACCATGAGAAGCCGTTTATTCATGAGCGTAAAGCTTTGAAAGTCTTGCTTAAACTTCGTGTTCACGACGTTTGGCTTGATAAAGCGCCAACACGTGATCGCATAAAGACTTAAGTGAATGGGCTTCAACATCGACCCAAACCACCGGCAACTGCCGGTTAAAATAAGTCATTTGTTTTTTGACGTAACGACGTGTGTTACGTTTGATGGTTTCAATGACGGTGTCTCTATCTGTGATCCCTTCAAAAAATGGGCGCCATTCTTTATACCCAATGGCTTCAAGGGCGGTCGGGTGTGCAGACGTCATCAGTTTTGCCACTTCGTTTTCTAAGCCTTGCTCAATCATCTGATCGACGCGCGCGTTAACTTGTTCATAGAGGGTGGCACGTGCTTTATGTAAGCCTACAATAAGATAGGGATAACGTGCTTGATGACCTTTATTTTGTGCACTTAAAGGTTGACCTTGTTCGGCTTTTAAAATGGCTTGCTCGACACGTTTACGGTTGTTGGGGTGAATACTTTTTGCGGCCTCTTGGTCTAACCGCATGAGTGTGGCGTAACGTTGTTCGTTGGTTTCATCGAGTTTGGGTTCATTTTTTAAAAGGGGTGGGAACACAAACTCATGCAAAACCGCTTTTAAATAAAAGCCACTGCCCCCGACAAAGAGTGGAGTTTTTTGAGCCTCTTGCAATGTCTTTATGATCGCTCTCGCTTCGTGTTGATAACGTGCCACATCGTAAGGTTCACTGGGGTCTATATGATCTAAGAGGTGATGTGTGATGCCTTGTTGTTCCTGAGGCATCACTTTGGCGGTGCCAATGTTAAAGCCTTTGTAGACTTGTAAAGCATCAACGGAAATGATGTCTGTGTCTAAGCTTTTTGCTAGTTCAATGGCTAAAGTACTTTTCCCCACACCGGTGGGTCCCACAATCGCTAAAATCATAGCGCCACCCGTTGGAAGAGCTTTTCTAATTGGGCTGTGCTCAGTTCAATGATGGTGGGTCTGCCGTGCGGGCAGTGAAACGGGTTATTGAGTGATTTTAGGTCTTTCATTAACCGATCAACTTCTTCACGGGAAAGGTAGGTATTACCTTTCACCGAATGTTTACACGCGAGGTCTTTAGCAAGTTGGTTGACTAAAGGGCCAATCGTTAAGGTTGTCCCTTCTAAACATTGCACGACCATCGCTTCAGCGTACACTTCTTCTTGGCCTTTTTCAAACCACGAAGGGATTTCTGTAATATTCAAGGTATGATCGTCACTAAAATGGGTGCTTAACCCTAAATGGCTTAGGCGTGCTTCAAGATCACTGAGTTTCACACGTTCGTCATGGCTCAAAGATAGCGTTATCGGGATTAACAACGGATGACGCAGTGGTGTTGGTTGTTGCATCGCTTTAAAATACCGTTCATAACGAATGCGTTCAGCGGCGGCGTGTTGGTCAATTAAGTAAAGCCCGTCGTGTCCTTGAAAAA
>SKGG01000066.1 GCA_007117565.1 Candidatus Izemoplasma sp.
GGTCTCTTCTAAGAACTTCGCAATGACCGCATCCAACGCTTTAGAGAAAGTTCGGATTTTTTCAAGGGTTTCCACTTTACCTTCTTTTGAAATGTGCAACAAAGGTTTGATTTTCATCATGCTGCCTAAAAAGCCTTGAGCGTTTGATAGACGTCCATTTTTTACAAGATAAGCGAGGGTGTCAACCGCAATGAACACTTGGTTGTGATCCCGTATATAGGCTAGATGGGTTAAAATATCTGCTACGTTGTGTCCGTGTTCTATTAAATCGTAGGCATCGAGTACCATTTTCGCTTCAATAAAGGCCACCGAACGCGAATCAAAAACATGAACGTTAAGGCCTTCAATGTCTTTAGCCGCCACCTGTGCTGAACCATAAATGCCACTCATGTGCTGTGAAATAGTCACCACGATAACGTCACTACAGCCTTCGTCTTTGAGCGCTAAATACGCTTCTTTAAACGCTTCTGTGGGCGGTTGAGATGTTTTTGGGGTGATGGATTTGTCTTGCATTAGGCGGGCATAAAAGTCTTCGGCTGAAAGCTCGATATGATCTAGAAATTCTTCATCATTTAAGTGAATACGAGAACGTATAATCTGTATTTTTGGGTCGTGTTTAAAGTAGTCAAGACAGGCATTAGTGTCAACGACTAAACCAATTTTTGAAGGCATACATAAACTCCTTTAAATAAGTATGATGTCGGATTTAGTATACCATGAACCCACCTGAAACGAATCGACAATCTTCACATAGTTTAGACTTTTTCAGATAACGTAACGGTCTCGCCCATCCTCTTTTGCTTGATAGAGTTTTTGATCCGCCAATCGGAAGAGCGCTTCTAAGTGTGAGGCTTCATTCGTGCACACCACACCAAAACTCATCGTGACGTTAGGTTCAATTTCGTCACTCAGTTCACGAAGGTATTGTTGAATTTTTTTGACAACGGCTACAGCACCATTTTTATCCGTTTGCGGTAGTAAGATGCTAAATTCTTCCCCACCCCAACGTGCCGCAGTGTCATATTTTCGTAAACGTTCATTCATAATTTGACCAATTTTACGCAGGACCTCGTCGCCCATAAAGTGTCCATAGCGATCATTGATGGTTTTGAAATAATCAATGTCCATCAAAACTAGCGCCATTTTCTGGCTGAACCGCTCAGAACGACTCAGTTCTTTCTCAGCCATCTCCAAGAAATAGCGTCGATTATACAGTTTTGTTAAGTCGTCGGTTTGAGAGAGTTTACGGATTCGTTCTTTATCATAACTGTAAGACAGCGCCGCAATTAACATAATCAAGTAAAAACCACCGATCGCAAAATAACCTAAACGATCTCTAAAAATCATTGATTGAAATTCAGTATCAATCAATAAGGTAAACACATAGCCGACATGTTCATGATCAATGTTAGCGAGCGACACAAAATGCGCGCTGTAGGGCACCCCTTCAAACGTATGGTGATAACTGAAGTTTTCACCTGTTTCAAGATGATGAGTAACTTTAGGACTAATCGCACTTAAAAAGCGACTAAGAGCTTCCCCTTCGAGTAGGGTTCGACGATTGGTAAATCTGTCAGCAACCTCTCGATCATAGAGTAGATCTGCGCACAGTGTACTGTCTCTATAGTTCTCTAAAAACTCATCAAACACAATGGCTTCAACCACTGACCTACGAATTAAAAAGTGGTGAGTCTGTGTGGGTTCAATGGTAAAAAGTGTGTCGAGAACCGTGGCGATGGATATGGAGATTTCGACACTCCCAACGTGCGTGTTTTCATGAAAAATCGGATAGACAAAGCGGTAGCCATTATACACCCTGCCCTCTTCAAAACCAAATTGGGCTGTGAGATCGGTGTTGGCTCTTTTTATGCTTGAGCGAACATCAAACAAATTATCGCCATACGATAGAGGTGAGTGAAACCTTAAAAAGCTATCGCCATTTGACAAATGGAAATGAAGCTGCCTAAAATTATACGCTTCAATGGTGTCATACTCCTCTAAAAGATACGCGTATAAATCAGTTCGTGCACTGTCTTTTAAAGTCTCGTCTGTCGAGTCGACTTGCGCCATCAAAGACTGAACATGCTCATCGATTAGGGCATCAAATAAGTAGGCTGAAAAATCACGATAACGATCGACTGTAAGACCGATTTGATTCTCGTAAGCTTCTGTTTTTTGTGCCATGAACTGATCCCGTGCGGTTAGGGTGTAATCCCGGTACACTAAAGAAGTACCTAACCATAGGCCAACAATTAAGAGTGTTAAGATGACAAAATTCTTTTTGTGCGTCATAAGCGCGCTCAACCTTACTAAACAAGTTAATTTTACATTAAATTCATTTTAATCAATCATCGCGTGATTTTCAAGCAGATTCATTAGATAGTCAATGTTTTTTGTCTATATCAAACATTCTAAAACCTTAATCCGTGATTCTTGACGATTTGTCATTGTAAACCATATAGGCCTTTGTTATAATGAATTATTACGAAAAATAAAGGAGTGTACTATGGCATTATCATTTTGTAACGCTTGTGCGGAAGCGATCAAAAGTGGTGATAAGACCATCAAGTTGACACGCCAGGTCAAGGGAAAACCGATCACCCTAGAGCTTGACACAGCCCTATGTGTTGAATGTCATGACCCCCGCGACCAACGTCGTCTTGAACGCCACATTCATCGGTTATTTATGGATGCTTACCGAGAAAAGCATGGGATTATCACAACCTCAAGAATTATGACCCTACGGAAGAACATGTCTTTGAATCAAAGAGACTTTGCCAGACTCCTAGGGA
>SKGG01000043.1 GCA_007117565.1 Candidatus Izemoplasma sp.
ATCGAAATCACGGGTGAAATCACCCACATAGGAAACACATCACGTCAAATGACGTTCACCTGCCATAAATACATTGAAGCCCGTCCAGACATCGCCCCTAGCGCCGCGGATGTGCTCGAAACAAAATGTTTAACCACGCAAGCCGTCGGCACCTGCATCACACCAAAGGAACTGAAAAGACGATGAGTGATAAGGTTATCATCACGTGCGCAATCACCGGCGCTGAAGTCACGAAAGCCGACAATCCTTATGTGCCATATACCGCAAGCGAAATGGCGGAAGAAGCGTACCGTGCCCATCAAGCTGGTGCGAGCATTATCCACTTGCATGCCCGCTACGATGACGGGACGCCTACGCAAGATAAAACACGTTACCGTGAGCTCATTAAGGCCATTCGCTTGCGCTGTCCTGAGGTCATCATTCAAGTCTCTACAGGCGGCGCGGTCGGGATGGACATTAGAACGCGTACAGAGGTCCTTGAGTTACCCTTAGAAATGGCCACCTTAGATTGTGGGACGTTAAATTTTGGTGGCGATGCAATCTTTGTGAATACCGAAAATGATATCAAATATGTGGCGCAAACACTACACGCGAAAGGTATTTATCCCGAACTTGAGTGTTTTGAGAAAGGCCACATCGATATGGTCTTAAGGCTTCATAAAAAAGGTTTCATTCATGCCCCACTCCATTTCAGCTTTGTCCTTGGCGTGATTGGTGGGATGACGGGAGAAGCGCGCGATTTTCATTTCATGCGCGAATCGATTCCGCAAGATGCCACGTTTAGCGTCGTGGGCATCGGTCGTTTTGAATTGCCATTGGCCGAGCTTGCCATCATGCATGGCGGACACGTCCGCGTGGGCCTTGAGGATAACATTTATCTAAAAAAAGGTGTGTTGGCTCAAGGCAACGAAGTGTTGGTTCAAGAAGTAGTTAGATTAGCCAAAAAGCATAAGCGTGCCATTGCGACCCCTGCTGAAGCACGCCAAATCTTAAACATGAAGGAGAAGGGCGATGACGTTTTGTAAGTACGGCACCCACCGTGTCATTGAACCTGTGGGTGTACTCCCTCAAGCGGCGCAGCGTTTGGAAGCGCCGCAGATGTGTTATGACAATGAGTTACTCATTGAGGTCAACACACTAAACATTGATTCCGCGTCCTTTCATCAAATCAAAGAGGCGTGTCAATATGATGTTGACGCGATGAAAACCATGATTATGGAGATCGTTTCTACACGCGGTAAAATGCAAAACCCTGTCACTAAAAGTGGCGGTATGCTCATTGGTCGAGTCAAAGAAGTTGGCTCATCTTTTCACAACCAAACCCTCCAAGTAGGTCAGCCGATTGCCACTTTAGTGTCATTATCCCTAACCCCTTTGACCATTGACCGTATTAAAAGCATTAACATGGAAAACGAACAAGTGCATATGGAAGGACACGCCATCGTGTTTGATTCAGGCATATACGCTGAAATCCCTGAAGACCTCGATGAACATTTAGTGTTGGCCGCCTTAGACGTTGCGGGTGCCCCGGCGCAAGTGCGTAAACTTAGTCATGAAGGCGATACGGTCCTAGTGATTGGAGCGGCTGGAAAGAGCGGCCTACTTTGTGCCTTGGAAGCGAAACAACGGGTAGGGAAGCAAGGCCATGTCATTGGTGTGGTCAATGAAGCTTGGCAAGTAGAGGTGTTAAAAGCGTTAGAAGTTTGCGACACCATTCTTTTAGAAGATGCGACTCAACCGCTGGCGGTGTATCAGCAAGTGCACGCGTGCACAAAGGGTGCATTAGCAGATGTCACCATCAACGTGGTGAACATTGAAAACACCGAAATGACGGCTGTGTTAGCGACTAAAGATGAGGGCATTGTCTATTTTTTCAGTATGGCCACCTCGTTTACAAAAGCCGCCTTAGGTGCCGAAGGGGTAGGTAAAGATGTCCAAATGATCATCGGCAATGGCTACACCAAACATCACGCTCAAATCACGTTAGATTTGCTTAGAGAAAACCCAAAACTAAAAGCGTATTTTGAATCAAAATACGCTCAAGGAGGGACGCGATGAAGATGCTTCAAGAAACAAATTTAGACCGTAAACATCGTTATTTTCCTGAGGTTAGTGACACGGATTGGCAAGACTGGCATTGGCAAACCAAACACCGTATTCGCTCCGTGGAAGATTTAAAAAAGTATGTCACATTAGACGACCGTGACGCCCAGACCATCCAAGAAGTTTTGAGCCGTTTTCGCATGGCCATTACGCCTTATTATTTGACGCTCATCAATCTTGAAGATCCCTATTGTCCGATACGGGCACAAGCGATTCCTTTTGGCAACGAATTGTTTATCGGCAAACATGACCTTTTAGACCCTTTGGCTGAAGATCATGATTCTCCCGTCCCAGGCTTAACCCACCGTTACCCAGATCGGGTGTTGTTTTTGATTACTGACATGTGCAGCATGTATTGTCGTCATTGCACAAGACGTCGTTTTGCGGGGACACGTGACGCTGAGATGAGTCAAAGCCGCATCGATGATGCGATTGATTACATTGCGAAACACTCTGAAATCAACGATGTGCTACTCAGTGGCGGCGATGCCTTTTTAGCAAGTGACACGCGAATTGAATACATCCTTAAGAAATTGCGTGAGATTCCACATGTTCAAGTCATCCGCTTTGGCACACGCACCCCCGTGGTCATGCCTCAGCGCATCACCGATCAGCTTGTCGACATTTTAAAAGCTTATCATCCTATTTGGGTGAATACCCATTTTAATCATCCTGATGAAATCACGC
>SKGG01000087.1 GCA_007117565.1 Candidatus Izemoplasma sp.
AAATGGTGAAGTCTTTAAAAAGCCGCTTTAGCTCCAATAGGTAGAGCAATTCCATGGTAAGGAAGAGGTTGCTGGTTCGAGTCCAGCAAGCGGCACCATTTTACACTCAAGCACTTCACCATGAAGTGTTTTTTTATATCTAAACTGAGGTGGTTATATGGCAAAGCTCATTGTGATTACAGGCGCAACCAGTGGCATCGGTGAAGCTCTGGTAAAGCGATTTTTAGAACGTGGTGAGACCGTGTTTGCGATTGGTCGGAACCCCGCTAAGTTAGAAGCCTTAAAAACCCATGCATCCCATGGTGGTCAGTTGCAAACGTTTCAAGCCAATTTTGCAAAACTAAAAGACATCGATGACGTCGCAAAGGCACTCTTAAAAGCCGCGCCTAATGGCATTGATGTCTTGATTCATAACGCGGCGGTGGTGCCCTCAAGCAAACGGTTTTCAGAAGACAACATCGAATTGCAATTACAGGTCAATCATCTTGCCGTTGTGAAGTTAACTCACTTGCTCTATCCCGCTTTAGTGGCCAAGCATGCGACAGTGATTACCACCAGTTCGGATGCGCATAAAGGTGGCCGTTTTAAAGAAAAAGACATTGTTCCTAACCCACGCTATGGGATTTTTAGAACCTACGCCAAGACAAAACTGTATAATTTAATGTTTAGCGCGTATTTAAAACGGCACGATGGTGATAAAATTCATGTCTTTGCGGTCCATCCTGGTGTGGTTAAAACCGATCTTGGGGTGAAAGATAACAGTCGCTTTATGTCGCATGTTTGGCGCTTCTTTACCAAACGAGCCGCAACGCCGGATACGGTCCCACCAACGTATGAAATGTTGGTCGACCAAGCGCCAAATTTAGAGAATCTTTATTACGCTCATCAAAAACCTTTAAACCATTTAAGCGTGGTCAACGACGTCTCGAAACAACATGCCTTGATGGAAGCGTCTTTAAAACTTTTAAATCTTTCATCGTTTGGTCATCAAAATGACCAAACTTAGAAGATTTCTTGGCGTAGCTTTATATGTATACACTGCGTTTTATCTATGGACGTTTGATTTAAGCGGTGATTTCGCCCGCTTAAGGGAGGCCTTAGAAGAACCAAGTGTGTTCATGATCTTTAGTTTTTTAGGTGTTTATCCGATGGCTTATGCGCTTTACTTTTTGCGCTCGCCCATAGTGAAACAATATGGGGTTAAGGCCAGTCTATTGGGCGCGTTTTTGCTCGGTGCTTTTTCCTTGAATGGCTTATGATGCGGCCCCTCGATGAAACGCTTGAAAAACCATCACGATGGATGCAGTTAACCGCCTACAGTACGATTGTGTTCACCGCTCTAATGACTTTTTATGGCGTTTTCTTTGGTTCTTTTAGTGCCTATTGGGAAGCCTTTCAATCGGTTGCATTCATTCATATCATGACACTCGATTTTCTAGTGCTTACTATATGGAGTTGGACCTTAAAATGGCCAAACTCGAAAATAAAAATTGTACCTATGATTGGTTTATTAAAGACTTCAATCTAACGTTTGCGACCAAAAATACGTCGCGTTTGTGCTAAGTACTTTGAATAAGCTTCAGGATAGAGCTGGTGAAGTAATACTTCCTCTTTGCGTATTTGATGATAAAAACTTATAGGTAAAAAAATCGCTGAACCAAGAAAGAAAAAATGACTGTAACTGATAAAAAAACCCAAAAACAACAAACACATAGCGACATAGGTAGGGTTGCGTGAATAACGAAAGACGCCGGTCGTGATTAAAGTTCCATGCGTTTGCGTGTCTACCCCAATACGCCATGAGTTTTTAAAACTCGCCAGCGCAAAAGAAAATAATATAATTGCCAACGTCTGAACAATCATGCCAATCACATCAAAAACCAATCCTTCCCATAAGACGAAAAGTTCACCGATAAAAATGAACGGCTTATCAAACGTACTGATTAAGACCAAGTACACCAAAAAGATAAAACCCACATAATAAAAGTACTCTAAATACGCTGAAAATCCTCGTTTCCCTTTGCCTAACGCGACGACATTTTGATTTTGTCGTGAGGTTAAGATGGATTTCGATACGAGTAATGTAAAGAACGTAAATAACATAATCAATGTGTATACATCAAAAAAAGACATGTCCTCACCTCAGTGTCATTATACCTTAGAAAAAAGAAAGAAGTGGTCGGTATGAAAAAACATCACCTTATGATTCCTGTGGCGTTTGGTCTTGAACGGGTTGTTGCCTTTGAACTTGAACAGCTCGGTGTGGACGATGTCATGATTGAAAAAGGCGTCTGTTTTTTTGACGGCGATGACGCACTCATCGCAAAAACAAATATGGCTTTAAGAACCGCAGAACGTGTCTATAAAGTCATGGCGATTCAAGAAGTAACGACCTTTGATGCACTGTTTGCGACCATCGAAAAAATCGCTTGGGAGCAATACTTAAATCCTAAAGGGGCCTTTAACATCTCGGCCAAAAGCCAACAATCGACCTTGTTTAGTTTAAGAGACATTCAAAAATTAACAAAGAGAGCGATCATTAAGCGTTTAGAACAGCACACCCAAACCACGACGTTTTTAGAAGAAGGGCCCGCTTATCATGTGGCCATTCACATTGAAGACAATATGATGATGGTGCTTTTGGACACTTCAGGTGAAGCTTTGCACAAACGTGGGTATCGCCAACACACCGGTGAAGCACCACTCAAAGAAACATTGGCCGCTGCTTTAGTA
>SKGG01000093.1 GCA_007117565.1 Candidatus Izemoplasma sp.
ATGTGATGTATGTCTATTATGTCAAACATCACCAAGGAGTGCATCGCTCTAAGTGGGGAACAAGAAGCCGTATTGATGTTATGACGCATGAGGGGGACGCGATGACTCTAGGTGGGTATGGAACATTAGAATGGCGAATTGTGAACCCGATTCAGCTCATCACACGTCGCTTGATAAAATCTGATGAGATGAAAGCGGATGATATTGCTCAGTTATTGCTTGATAAACTCCCCAATGCTTTTCAGTCAGTTTTAGAAGGCAAAACGATCGATCCAAGTGATTTGAGTGACATTAAACAAGTACTGAAAAAAACTGTTGAACAAAGTTTGAATGATGATTTAAATTCATCAGGTATTCAAATTGAAGATTTTATTATCGAAAGCATTAATCTTCAACCGAAGCAAGAGGAGGAATAAAGATGTTTATTAAAAGTGAACTCACTAAGGATCAACTCTTAAAAAGAAAAGAAAAGACACTGCCTGGTAAAGATGTAAAAAGTAAGTTTAAGGCATGTATGAGTGAGTGTATTGAAACCCTAAAAAATATCCAAAGTTTAAAGTCGCATCTAGCTGACGAAGTTTTATCTAACTTGTCTAAAGCCATTCAATATCTTGAGAGCACAAACATCACAACATCGGATCGTTTGAAACTATTTGAGTTAATGGTTTGTCTTCAAGATACCAATGAATTATGGGATGATATGAAGCATCATGTCCAGCCATCGACCTACGCAGAGCGCTTAAAGAATATATTAGATTTTACACAAAACTTCTCAACGCAGTCGTACCAATCAAGAAGGATTTTTTATCAAGATAAGAAGTCGTCTTTAGAAGATCAAATTGAAGCGATTTTAAAGGTAACACGTTATAAGAGCGCTAAGTTAGAGTATCAGTTGAGTAAGACTGTAGATGAAATACGCTACTTAGAAAGTAGCGCCAAAGAAAAAGCTCAAAACATTGCAAATATGAGTAAACAGAGTTTTGATTATCAAGATCAATCACAACAAATCATGTTGTTAGATCAAAAAATAAGAATGCATCAAGGGAATCTTAATCTAGCTAGAAAGACAAAAAAATCCTTCGATTTTTTAAACCAAATATTTGAGCAGTTAACATTGCTAGAGGCTTACACTAAATCACTCAAACAAAATGGCCCGACCGTGAAACTAATTAAGAAACTGTATAAGCAACCAGAAACCATTGAAGTATTAGAAACCACGCTTGATTTGACAGAAGTACTAGAACTCATCAAGCAAGAGATTCATGAAATTGATGCGATTATTGAGCCCGCACAACGGATGGTTTTAAAAGATAATGAGACCATCGTAGACGATGATCTCATCGCTAAATATCAAAATTTAGGCAGCGAGTAGGAGAGGATTATTATGTTTAATAAACAAGAAAAGAAACGTAATAAACTTAAAGAAAAGCTTTTAGAAGAAGCCAAAATTGACCGATATAAACTTCAGCTAAAAACACATATAAAACAACTTGAAGTTCAGTCTATAGAAGCTCATCAAGCGGCTTTAGAGGCTCGGAATACTTCCGACGCAGAAAGCTTGAAACAAGCAGTTACGCGTAGTCAAGATGTGAGATACCATTTAAACAAGTTAAAAGAGCTACATGGTTACATTGAAAAGGTCGAAACTGATGCGGATATGAAAGAAGTCTACGATCATTTTTTAGACCAATTAACACATTATACCGAAGAAATCAAAGAGAATAAGCAAAAAAACCGTAAAACGAAAAAACTCTTGAAGCAACACAAAAAAGAAGTAGAACACGTGAGCGATTATTTTAAACTCATCGACAAGCGTATTGATAAAGTAACCAAAGGCTTAGTTAAAAATCAAGTAGACACCAAACCCTTAAGTGACAAAGACATTCAAACGTATTTTAATGAGTCCAAAGATGAGTGAACAGATATTTATCATTCTTGCGATTTTCTTGATTGTCGAAATCCTCTCCCAACTATTTAAACTTGAGACCATTGGTAAAATATTTGTACAATTTTATGTCGTCTTGATGCATTTGTTTGTGGTCGTGGCGCTCGTCAACTATGAGACACGCGACATGGTCTACTATTTTGTTTCTTTAGTGGCAGTCGTGAACACCTTACGCTATCTCATGTATAAAATTCCTGCGTTTAATCAAGCGGGTGTCGCGCGATTCTTTTTAGATGTCACTATGATTACAGCACTTGGTTTTTTGTTGATCAACATTTCACAATTTGTTGAATTAGACATTCCAGAAACAAACTTGACTGCGCTTTCGCGTCTATATTTCATTGTTAGCTTGGGTTTAGTATTGTTTTATGAGTTATGGCAAAAAGCCAATGAAATTGGGCTGGATGTGAGAGACTATTTACCCAATACCTTTTTCTCTTTTTTACTTGTGATGTCCATGTTTGGCTTGATGGTGGTTGCTTCGTATGCGCTCTTTATGAACACCCTAATCTCTCAACAAGAGATTCTTTATTTCACGCCTTTTGTGATTGGCGGGATTGCTTTGTTCATGATGGGCTTAACGAGGGTTGCCCGCGATAAAGTTGAGCGGTACTCCATTTTATATGTCTTACCAACACTGTTTATATTCATTTTATTCATTAATTTATTTATCAACCTAACTTAAAAACTCGATCTGAATGGAGGGGTTGTGTGAAACTGATACGAGCACTTTGCACAACATGTGGGTCCAATGTCGATGTTGATTCGACACAAAAAAAAGG
>SKGG01000085.1 GCA_007117565.1 Candidatus Izemoplasma sp.
CGACCGCAATCGCAATGGAGATCCCTAAGGCTGGATTTTCAAGGGCCGCAATAAAGGTCGCGATGCCTTCAGGGAAATTATGTAAGGTAATGGCTAAAGCCGTAAAGAGTCCCATGCGCATGAGTGCTTGTGAATCTTTTTTCTGTTGTGGTGAAGGTGAGTGTTCAAGCGCTTCGATGTCCCTTGGTTCATGCGGGTTCGCAACATCTGGAACCAAACGGTCAATGAGCGCGGTGATCGCAATCCCAACAAAGAACGCAAGGGTCGCTAGAAAGTACGCTCTAGACGGGGAAACGGCTTCTTCTAGTGATTCAACCGCTTTAGGAAAAATCTCAATAAACGATAAATAAAGCATCACACCCGCCGAAAAACCAAGGGCTACCGATAAGAAGGTAGTGTTCGTTTTCTTCACAAAAAAAGCGAGTGCGCTCCCAATCGCGGTTGATAAGCCAGCGCCTAGCGTGAGTAAAAAAGCAAAAAGTAGTTGTTCAAACGTGTATTCCATAGCATTCATCCATTCTCTTTTATGACCCTATTGTAACACTGTCAGTGTGTTTTTTAGTCATTAATTTTCACTAAGTCTTTGGGTAATAACTGGTTTCAGAAAGGAACGTTTAAATTTAAAATGTATCCTATAAAACGGACGCCTTGAAAAAGGAAAGTCTAGTTTATTAAGTGCATTTTAGTGAGGCGTATGAAGTGGTATAGTTTTTAATATGTCATATTTAAAGAATGTTTGACCCTAAGCCCCAATGTTAAAAAAATAGGATGTAAAAGCTGATTCGTTTTTTGAACTTTCGTGCGAGTTTCCTTAGATAGATGTTTAATATCATAGTTTATTAATATTCTTCCAATCACAAATCAATCTATAAAAAATAATAACACACAAACGAATTTACCCTGTGACATTCCTTTAATAACTATATAAAAGACTATTAAAATAGTATTTTTTATAATCTTATTATGTTATTATTTAATCAAAAGGAGGTGATTCTATGATCATCGACACAAACAAATCTGTCTCAATCACGACATTTAACCAGAAACTTTCTAGCATCCTTAAGGAAGTCGAAGAAAAAAAAGAAATGGTCATCCTGAGAAGAAACAAACCCGCTTTCGTCATTATGGACTTTAAAGAGTATGAGCGAATGAAAACCGTATTCCTTTTAAACGAAGCTGATGCCATCATGGAAGAATACGACAAAGCCTTTAAAGAACTTGCAAAGTGAGACGTTTATCAAAAGAAGAGGTCATTAGTATTCACGAAAAGTTGATTCATCGTTTTGGAGGCATTCCAGGATTTGATGAAAACACAATAGAATTATGCTTATACCAACCTTTCCAAACGTTTGATGGCGTAGATCTGTATCTTAATGACTTACATAAAGTGTGTTTGACTTCATACTTAATCATAAAGAAACATCCTTTCAAAGATGGTAACAAAAGAGTCGGTATGCTTTTACTCATTTTAGGTTTGCGTCAACATGGCTATCGATTCAACTTATCAAATGAAAAGACCATCGAACTTGGGTTAAAGCTTGCTGACAATACATGGGGACTTTCTGAACTCATTACCCTAATGGAAAAGCTACAAGATAAATAAGTTGATTTAGATTAGACTATAGTTAATGACGAATCACTTTGGGGTATACTTTGCCAGAAAAATCCTTAAATCAAACTCTAAAACCTTTCATACATATTCCTTGTATGAAGGGTTTTATTATCAAAATAATCATCGTTTACATGCGTCATCAAACCAAACAAAAAGGGCGAACTCCGTTCGCCCTAATCTTTGGTTTTTAATAAGACACGCAAAGGCAGTGCTTCAACACCCACGATTTTTAAAGGGAGTGCCATCAGTTCATAGGTGCCTTCAGGAATCGCTTTTAAACGCAAGCCTTCAATAATCCAAATGTCTTTACCTAACAACGTTTTATGGGTTGGATGACCCGCTTGGTCACGCTCGATGCCAAGCGCATCAAGCCCAACACCCGTAATCTTTTTATCCGCTAAGTAGGTTGCTGCTGAAGCGGTCACATCAACAAAGGAAAAATCGAACGCTTCGGTGAAGCTGTTTTTTGTTTTAAAGAAGACGACGTCCCCTTCTTGAATATCAAAGCTTTGAAGGTCACTCGCTTCAATACGCGTAACTTTGGTTAAATCAAAAACTTTTACAGACCCTAAAAAGCCTTTAGGCACCGCTTCGTCACTGACGCCTCCATTTTTCATCATATGCAAAGGATAATCCATATGCGTCCCGGTATGTAAACTCATCGTTAAGAGAGTTTCATGCGCGCTCCCTGTGTCATGGGTTGAGAGCGTGTCAAACACGGGAACCTTTTCAGCTTTGTTCTTGTAGACTGTCATCGTCGGCGTAATCGCCATAGACACATCGTAAATCATCGTTGACCTCCTTACGGTGTTCTTCAATGATGGTTTTAAAATGAGATCCATCTTTGTAGATTTTAGGTTTTTCCATCCGCGCACGCATCGCATCAATGATGCTCCAAGACGTTTCAATTTCATCCCAGCGGGTGAACAAAGTTGGATTCGAGTTTGCCACATCTAAAAGTAACTTCTCATACGCTTCTGGCACGTTGCCCACACTTGAAGCGGTATGCATGTAATCCATACTGACCGTGTCGTGCGTCGCATCAAGGCCCGCCTTTTTAACGTTAAACGTCAGCGACACCCCTTCTTCTGGGGCCACTTTAATGATCA
>SKGG01000090.1 GCA_007117565.1 Candidatus Izemoplasma sp.
ACTGGGCCAACAACATCTACAACCTCGTCACTAAACGGGCGATTGTCGAAGAAGATGGCCACATGGAATGGATCGATGGCAACATTGGTTCAGGCATCAACATGAAATACCCTTCATGCATCTTAAAAGGGGACCGCGCCAAAGGCACCACCATTTCGATTGCCTTTGCGGGCCGCGGCATGGTTCAAGATACGGGCGCTAAAATGATTCACCTAGGGAAAAACACCACGTCCACCATCATCTCTAAATCGATGAGTGCCAAAGGCGGTTCGGTGAATTACCGTGGCCTCGTACGTCATGAAAAATCGGCGATTGGTGCCAAATCAAACATCGAATGTGACACCATCATCCTAGACGACCAATCCACCTCTGATACGTTGCCCTTTAACATTGTCAGAAACGACTACGCCACTGTGCAACACGAAGCGAAAGTTTCTAAAGTTTCCGAAGAACAACTCTTCTACTTGATGAGTCGTGGGCTGAGCGAAGAACAAGCCACCGAAATGATCATCATGGGCTTTATTGAACCGTTTGCGAAGGAATTACCAATGGAATACGCGGTCGAACTCAACCAACTTATTAAACTCGAAATGGAAGGCTCCATCGGGTAAGCACAGAGTGCCTCTAGCAGGCACTCTTTTTTTGTGACGAATGTGCAAAGGTGAGTCAAACGTATGGTCAAACAGACCCATCTAAGCTATAATAAGGCGGAGGAGATGATAGGATGAACGAAACAATTAATGCGTTACGCTTTTTAGGTCTCGACATGGTCGATGAGGCCAACAGTGGGCACCCAGGCATTGTCTTAGGCGCTGCCCCTGTACTCTATCAATTATTTACCAAACACATGCACGCCACACCCGAAGACGCGCACTGGTTTAACCGGGATCGCTTCGTGATGAGTGCGGGTCACGGCTCAGCGCTTGTTTATGCGCTTTATCATTTAGCAGGTTATGACCTCTCAATGGGCGATTTAAAACAGTTCCGTCAAGTCGGTTCAGCCACCCCAGGCCACCCTGAATATGGCCACACGCATGGCATTGAAGCCACCACTGGGCCCTTAGGTCAAGGCATCGGCAACGCGGTTGGGATGGCGATTGCGGAAGCACATTTAAGAGCCCGTTTTAATAAAGGCAACCTTCACGTAATCGATCACTACACCTACGCCCTTTGTGGCGATGGCGACTTACAAGAAGGCGTCGCCATGGAAGCTTTGGCTTTAGCAGGCCATTTAGGCCTCGATCGCTTCGTGGTGTTGTTTGATTCGAATGATATTCAACTCGACGGCCCAACGAATGAGGCTACCTCCATTAATATGAAAGGGTTCGTTAAAAGTCTGGGCTTTGATTATTTTAAAGTTGACGACGCCAACGACCTAGACGCGCTTGACCGCGCGATTAAGCAAGCGAAAGTGTCCCCTAAGCCAGCCTTTGTCGAAATTAAATCAGTGATTGGTTTTGGTGCGAAAGCCGCTGGCACCGCTGGGGTGCACGGCGCCCCCTTAGGGAAAGAAGAAACCGCCCGTATCAAAGAGACGTTTGATTACCCTTACGGGCCGTTTGAAGTGCCTAAATCAGCCTACGATGATTTCTTACAAACCTTTGGCGATCGTTCACGCAAAGCGTACCTTGCTTGGCAAGAAACGATGGATATTTATGCGCATGAATACCCGAAAGATTTTGCGGATTTAGAAGACATTATGACGCGCAATGTGTCTGTTCGTTTTGATCAACTGATTCCACCGGTGGAACTCGGCACCTCTGAAGCCACACGTAACACGATTGGAAAACTGTTAGACACCTTAAGTGACGCGCTTCCTTCGATGATGGGAGGATCAGCGGATTTAAGTGTTTCAACCAAAGTTAAAGGTAACGACGGCTTTTTCACCAAAGACACCCCCACCGGACGTAACATCCAATACGGGGTGCGCGAACACGCGATGGCGGCCATCACCAATGGCTTAGCCTTACACAACATGAAAGCTTTCTCTGGGGGCTTCTTTATCTTCTCGGATTATATGAAACCCTCCATCCGTTTAGCGGCGCTGATGCAGCTACCATCGATGTTTATTTTTACGCATGATTCGGTGGCGGTCGGTGAAGACGGGCCCACGCATGAACCGATTGAACAACTGGCGACCTTCCGCTCCACCCCAGGGCTAGTGACGTTAAGACCAGCAGATGCGAATGAAACCCGTCATGCGATACGCTTTGCGCTTGAAGCACGTAAAACCCCCACCGTCATGGCCCTCACACGACAAAACGTGCCTGTGGTCACAAATGTGGATTATGAAACCTTCAAACAAGGCGCCTACGTGCTTAAAAAACATAAAGACGCCGAAGGCATCCTCATTGCGACCGGCAGTGAGGTTTCGTTAGCCGTAGCGGTCAGTGAACATTTAGAAACCGAACATCAACGGTATGTCAACGTCGTCAGTATGCCCTCGATGGAACGCTTCTTAAGCCAACCACAAAAAGTTCAAGACAGCGTGCTACCGCCAAGCCTCAAAAAGCGTCTCGCGGTAGAGCTTGGCAGCACCGGCTTATGGTACCGTTTCACAAATCACGTGTATGGCATTGACACCTTTGGCGCTTCAGGTAAAGGCGATGAGGTCTTAAAACACTTTGGCTTTACGAAAGAAGCCCTCAC
>SKGG01000075.1 GCA_007117565.1 Candidatus Izemoplasma sp.
CGTTCAAGTTGTTTGACCACTAGAATCGCGCGTGCCGCTTCCTCAGCGGAGGTGTTGACTTCGGTTTTAGTAATGCGGATGAATGTTTTGACGTGTTTCTCGAACAAATCATCAATTTTTTCATCTTCTTTTGCGACACTTAAAGCTAGTTCTAGATCCTTGTTGATGTAGGCTTCTGAGAGTTGTTTAAACATGAAGAAAATGGGTGGGAAAAAGGTGTCAATTAAATCGGTGTACATGGGCTGTGTTTGAGTGTGAATGATGTATTTGGCAATGTTACATGCGTAATCTGCAATCCGTTCTAAGTCATTTGCAATTTTTATGGCCGTCATCACCATTCTTAAATCGCTTGCGACAGGATTTTCACGAATGATGAGACTTAAGACGCGCTCATTGATGTCAATTTCTTGTTGGTTGATGTCTTCATCAAACGCAATCAATCCATGCGCCAATTGTTTATCGCTCAGTTCTAACGCTTGGCGAACACGTTTGTATTGATCGGATACATCGTTCATCATGGTGACAATGCTTTGTCTTAAGTTATCGAGTTGCTTTTCAAAGTGTTGGCGTTCATTCATAAGCGTATGCATTCTCCTAACCAAAGCGTCCAGTAATGTAATCTTCCGTTTGTTTTAAACGGGGCGCTTTGAAGATTTTTTCGGTGGTGTCAATTTCTCTCAGCTCACCCATGTAGAAAAAGGCGGTGTAGTCGCTGATGCGTGCCGCTTGTTGCATCGAGTGGGTCACGATAACAATAGTATAATCTTTTTTTAGCTCATTAATCAATGTTTCGATGCGTTGTGTGGCTAGAGGATCGAGGGCACTGGTGGGTTCATCCATCAAAATGACGTCTGGTTCCATCGCCAAGGCTCTCGCAATGCATAAACGCTGTTGTTGACCTCCACTTAAAGAGAGCGCACTCGCTTGCATACGGTCTTTAACTTCATCATAAAGCGCTGACTGTTTAAGCGCTTTTTCGACAATCTCATTCAGCTTTTCTTTTTGTTTGATGCCTTGTTGTCTCGGGCCATAGGCCACATTGTCATAAATGCTCATGGGGAAAGGATTAGGTTTTTGAAACACCATTCCCACACGTTTACGTAAGCCTATCACATCATAGTTTTGGTCTTGTGCATCGGTACTTTCAAACAGGATTTGGCCTTCCACACGTGCTTCAGGAATGAGATCGTTCATCCGGTTTAAACAGCGTATAAAGGTTGATTTTCCACACCCTGATGGGCCAATCAAAGCCGTGACTTGGTTTTTATAGATGTCCATATCAATGCTTTTGAGCGCATGAAAGTCATCATAGTATAAGTTTAAGTTTTCAATATGAAATATCGGTTTCATCAACGTCTTCCTTTCCATTCAAAGGCCCAGACAGTTGTCTTGATGGCCAGATTGAGGATGAGTACTACCACTAGAATAATGAGTGCGATGGTGCTTGAAAGCGCAATGTTTGCCGGTTCATCGGTCATCATCGACCAAATGTGTACCGCAAGCGAAGTGGATGGTTCTAACACCCGTACCGAATCACGAATGGCGGTCCCTAAGACAAAGATTAAGGCTGCTGATTCGCCAATGATACGGCCAATCCCTAAAAAGGTGGCGGTTAGAATACCCGGTAACGCTTGAGGTAAGACGACCTTGAATGTGGTTTGTGTTTTGTTAGCACCAAGCGCTAATGAAGCAAATCGGTGATCGTTCGGTACCACTTTTAGTGCTTCTTCGGTGGTACGGATAATGACAGGCAATAAAATGACGGCTAAAGTCAGTGCTCCTGCGATAAGGTTCGTGTTAGAGGCTGGTGTCAGTCTTACAGTCAGCGGGACGAACACGGTAATGCCTAATAACCCATAAATGATCGATGGGACACCGGTGAGCGTTTCAATAAAGTTCCGCATCCCTTTGGTTAAGCGATTGTTCGGCGCAAACTCATTAAAATAAATGGCGGTTAAAACACCGAAAGGAAGTGCAACGATCAAGGTGAGTCCAATTAGGTATAGCGTGGTGATGAGCGATCCTCGAATCCCGCCACCTTCAAAAGAGAAGATGACTTCACGAATCGTACGATCGGGATCGTTCATGTCTCGTGCCATGCTCTCAGCCCCTCGAGAGGTGAGTGAGGTTGGATGTTCTTCGTAGGAAACTCTTCGCATTACCGTACCTACTTCAACACCAATGATGGGCGTTTCTGAGGTTGGGTCTGAGTTAAGCAGTGATTTAAGAGGTGAAGCTTCGTCAATGTAAGAAACTTTGATGACCCCATCCCCCGCAAGGTCGAAGGTTTGTTCTAAGACCAGACCAAATCGTTCTACCGCAAATTTACCTTCCCCTAGATGACTCGATAAATCAAAGGTTTGTGTGGGTTCTTCTTGTAAGGTTGCGACTAAGCCTTGCGCGTGATAATCTCCTCTTAAAAGATCAAGACTGAGTAAATGGGCCCCTTCACGAATCGCAAAAAAGAAAATGGTCCCGAGCGCAAAGACGCTAAGAAATGTCGCAAAATACGTTAACCCATCGAGCAGCTTCTGACGCCAAAGTTGTTTACGCATGGACATTCCCCACTTTCTTTTTAATGTAGTTTAAGGTGAAGTTTGTGATTAAAATAACCACCATTAAAATGATGCCGACGGAAAACCGGATGTC
>SKGG01000017.1 GCA_007117565.1 Candidatus Izemoplasma sp.
CAACCGGCAGAAGAAGGCCCTGGTGGCGCAAAAGAGATTGTTGAGAGTGGTTTGTTTGAACGTTATAATGTCCAACAAATTTATGGCTTTCACGTGTTTCCTGGATTAGAGGCTGGAAAAATAGGCTTACGCTCAGGGGCTATGATGGCTCAAAATGGCGAGTTTGATGTCACGGTGATGGGTCAAAGTGCGCATGGTGCACAACCCCATTTAGGCCATGATGCCATCAGTGCTGGTCTGGCTTATGCGCAAGCGCTCAACACCCTTACCGCTAAAATGATCACCCCATTAATTCCTACGGTCATTGTCTTAGGCGAGTTTAAAGCGGGTGAAGCACGTAACATTTTAGCTAAAGAAGCCCTTTTAAAAGGGACCATTCGCACCTTCGATGAAACGCTCTATCAAACGATTAAAGAAAAAATGCAACAACTGGCCAACGGTTTAGCCCAAGCCTATGGCGTCACCATGACCCTTGAGATTCGTGACTTTTACCCACCGGTCATCAATCATCCCTCACTCATTAACCATTTACAAGAAGCGCTACCAAAAGACGATCAAGTACCCATTCAACCTTTGATGCTTGCGGAAGACTTTGCTTTTTATCAACAAGTCGTTCCTGGGGTGTTCATGCTTTTGGGCACACGCACACAAGACCCACGAACGCACCATGATTTGCACAGCGCGTCCTTTGATTTTGACGAAAGTGTGTTGATAAAAGGCGTTGAAACATACGTGACCATCTTAGATTCACTCAATGCCTTACCGACCTTAAAGGAGACATCATGATGAACTACTACCTAAGTCAAAATCAGACCGCTGAAGGCATCTTAACGATGGGAGGCATCCCACTCACACAACTTGCTCGTCAGTTTGGGACACCTTTATATTTGATGGACGAGGCGCACATTCGTCATCAGTGTCAATGGTTTAAAACGCACTTTAAACATCCCGAGGTTGAAACCGAAGTCATCTACGCTTCGAAAGCTTTTTTACCGATTGCAATGGCACAATTGGTCGCCTCTGAGGGATTATCACTTGATGTTGTCTCAGGCGGTGAGCTCTACACGGCCGTGCAAGCTAATTACCCGATGGAAAACATCTATCTACACGGCAATAACAAATCACTTGAAGAGTTACAGTTTGCCCTAGACGCTAAGGTAGGCACGCTTGTCTTAGATAATTCTTATGAACTCGATCGTTTAATCCGTTTGTTAAAACCCCACCATCATATGAAAATCTTATTACGTGTCAACCCTGGCATTGAGGCACACACCCATGAGTACATTGCGACCACTAAAAACAACTCTAAGTTTGGCCTCTCAGTGTTTGATGCGTCTACCATGGACGTCATCAAACGGATTCATGAGCAGCCTCAGTTAACGTTCCTAGGGCTGCATTCACATATCGGGTCACAAATCTTTGAAGCGGCCTCCTTCGATCAGCACGCAAAAGCCATCATGGACTATGTTTCAAAGATTAAAGAAACGCTACATGTGACCGTCAAAGCGATTAACTTAGGGGGTGGTTTTGGCGTTCGTTATACTGCTCAAGACACCCCGCTCAAAGGTTCAAACTATTTAAATACCATGCTTGAAAGTATTGTAGCGGCCGCAAAAGATCATGCGTTAGAGATTCCTAAAGTCATGATTGAACCTGGACGTGCGATTGTTGCGAACGCTGGTGTAACCCTTTATGAAGTTGGCAATGCAAAAACCACGTTCGCCCAAAAACGTTACTGTTTTGTCGATGGCTCGATGGCGGATCATATTCGTACCGCACTCTATCAAGCACAGTATCATGGCGTACTCGCAAACCGTGTCAATGACCCGCATGAGCATCCCTACACCGTTACAGGCAAAGCCTGTGAATCAGGCGACATCATCATTAAAGAAGTGGACTTACCGCACCCAAATCCAGGGGATTTACTGGCTGTTTTCTCAACAGGCGCGTATCATTACTCGATGGCGTCTAACTACAACCGACTGACCCGCCCCCCTGTGGTCTTTGTACGTGAGGGAGAGGCCAAAGTCGTCGTGCGTAAAGAGACCTATCAAGACCTCATTCAATACGACGTTAAGGACGCCTTATGATTGTTTTAAAATACGGCGGAACGTCGGTTGCGACGCTCTCTAAAATGCGACGCGTCGCGAAGCGCATCCTCGAGCATCACGCACGTCACAAACGTGTCGTGGTGGTGGTCTCTGCGATGGGTCACACCACCGATCGTTTAGTGTCTTTAGCCCATCAAGCGGTCAAACAACCGCAAAAGCGTGAACTCGATATGTTGTTAGCCACAGGCGAACAAGTCGCAACGTCGTTACTCGCGATGATGCTTCACGATTTTGGTGCCAAAGCCGTTTCACTCAACAGCTTTCAAGCCGGCATCTATTCCGAAGGTCTTCATACAAAAAACAAAATAAAAGACATCGACACTTCACGGATTGAGCACTATCTAGATGAGGGGAACATTGTGGTGATTACGGGTTTTCAAGGCTACAACCAAACCCTTGGCGATGTCACAACATTGGGCCGGGGTGGCTCCGATACGAGCGCCGTAGCGTTAGCCGCCAAGTTTCATTGTCCATGTCATATCTACACCGACGTCAGCGG
>SKGG01000055.1 GCA_007117565.1 Candidatus Izemoplasma sp.
ATCGCAGCGGCAAGTAATGGATAGAGTTTATCTTTACCGATGCGAATCGGTGGGTTTGAAAGAATCCAGTCAAAGCGCGTCTGTTCAAAAGGCTCAAGCCCATCCGCACAGACAATGTTAGCGACAATCTCATACGTTTTGAAGTTTCGTTTCGTCAATGCGATCGCTTTAGGATTGACATCAACACAGGAAACATCCGCGTCATAATAGCGGGCCATCACAAGACCAATGATGCCATAACCACAGCCTAAATCAAGAAGTTTATCGCCCGCTTTAGGTGTGATGCTTTGCATCAATAAGTGACTCGCCTCATCAATATGATGACGTGAGAAAACCCCTTTGTCTGACCAAAGGTGAAAGGTCATATCCGCAAATTGATAGGTGAGTTCGATTGGTTCTTCAAGCGTTTCATCTGCTTTCGGATCGAAATAATGCCGCATAAAGACTCCTTCAAATAAAGGCCAAAAAACCTGAGTTTGCACTCAGGTTTATGGCGTTGTAAACATTGACTTATTTAACTTCAACAGTGGCGCCCGCTTCTTCAAGGGTCGCTTTAACTTCTTCTGCTTCTTCTGGTTTGATGTTTTCTTTAACTGCGGCTGGTGCGCCATCAACTAACGCTTTCGCTTCTTTTAAGCCAAGACCAGTAAGTTCACGAACCACTTTGATGACACCAATTTTTTGTTGGCCTGGGCTCACTAAGATGACAGAAACTTCTGTTGGTCCTTCGTCTGCTGCCGCTGCGCCAGGTGCCGCTACTGCGACTGCACTTGGATCAACACCGAATTCTTCTTTCATCATATCAACGAGTTCTTTTAATTCTAAGAGCGTTTTTTCGCCTAAAGCTTCAATAATTTCTTTGTTTGTTAATGCCATGATTATTCCTCCTAATTAACCTTCTTGGTTTTCTAAATTTTCAATGTGTAAGTTGAGGCCGACGGCCACGTTTTTGATCGGTTGTAAAATACCGCCCGCAATCATGGTGAGTAAATCTTCGCGTGATGGTAATTGAGCGATTTGTTGGATACCTTCAGTGCCGACATAAGCACCGTCAACAATGCCTGCTTTGAGTTCAAGTTTTTTATGGTCTTTTGCAAAATTGAATAACACTTTTGCAGCAGTGACGCTATCTTCGGTACTAAATGCAATCGCATTCGGTCCCGTTAGATGGTCCACTAAGCCTTCATGTCCTGTCGCTTGAACGGCACGGCGGGTAATGTTGTTTTTGATGACTTTGAATTCGCATTGGTTGTTATGAAGCTCTTGTCTTAAAGCGGTCACTTCAGATACGGTTAATCCGAGGTAATCAACGACAACCACAGACGCAGAGGCGTTAATTTTTTCAGCGAGTGCTTCGACTTCAAAAGCTTTCTTTGCAATGGCTTTCTCTGACATCATGTCCCTCCTTCGTGTTTATATTCTATAAAAAACCACTTTTGCCCAAAGACAAAAGTGGATGATATTCAATCCAGTTTTGTCTCGTTAGGATATTAAGCTTTGATGCACCTAAGTCTTAGACGGTGATGGTTTCTTATGACTTGTGTTAGATGCTGTCGCCAGCAACTTTTACGCCAGGACCCATCGAAGATGAGATGGCGAGGTTTTTCACATAAACCCCTTTTGTGGTTTGTGGTTTAATCCGCATCATGGTTTCGTAGAAAACGGTTAAGTTTTCTAACAACTTATCTTCTGAAAACGATACTTTACCAATGGGTGCGTGAATGTTTCCGATTTTGTCCACACGGTATTCAATTTTACCGGCTTTAATTTCGTCCACAGCTTTTTTAACATCCATCGTGACGGTGCCTGTTTTAGGGTTAGGCATCAATCCTTTTGGACCTAAGGTACGACCGAGTTTACCGACAGTGGCCATCATATCAGGGGTAGCTACTACCGTGTCAAACTCAAACCAACCTTTTAAGATTTTATCCGCTAAGTCGTCGTCCCCAACATAGTCGGCACCAGCGTCTTGCGCTTCTTTAGCTTTTTCGCCTTTAGCAAACACTAACACACGTTTGGTTTTTCCTGTTCCGTGTGGTAAGACTAAAGCGCCACGTAAATTTTGATCCGCTTTACGGGGATCAACGTTTAAGCGAATCGCGACTTCAACGGCCGCATCAAAACCTTCAAATGAAATTTCTTTCACGAGGCTCACCGCTTCGCTGGCGGTGTAACGTTTCGTGCGATCGACTTGTTCGAGCGCTTTTAAATATTTTTTACCTTTTTTTGGCATGAGAATCCTCCTAAATGTGGTCTAACAGAAATCTTCCTCCCACATTTAGCTGTGTATACAACTAAATGGTTAGTCTTTGATTTCAATGCCCATGTTGCGGGCAGAGCCTTCGATTATACGCATCGCCGCTTCAACGTCGTTTGCGTTTAAATCTGGCATTTTAACTTCGGCAATTTCACGTACTTGAGCACGTGTCACAGAGCCAACTTTTTCTTTTAACGGATTACCAGCACCTTTGCTGACGCCCGCTGCTTTTTTAAGTAAATCTGCAGCTGGTGGGGTTTTGGTAATGAACGTAAAACTACGGTCTTTGTAGACGGTAATGA
>SKGG01000058.1 GCA_007117565.1 Candidatus Izemoplasma sp.
CACCATCATGAGCACATACAACAAAACAAAGACTTGTGACACCACTAAACGTACGAGTGTGTAATCATTGAGCATAGATTGACTCCAAGTATGACGTAGATGGTAAATAGTACAAAGCATTTCTTAGCCTAAAAATAGGGTACCAGTGTTTACCAAGGGAGAGGGTCATGCTTAATTTCGTCGTCGTAAAGCGCTTCAAACGCTTCTTTTAACCCTTTTGGAAACGCAAAATCAAGCGCCTTTACATGCTCGTTTAGTTGTTCTAGCGTGCGAATCCCCGGAATGACGGTGGTCACCGCATCATAAGACCATATAAATCCAAGCGCATAATGTACCAAAGTCTCGTCTTGGGTCATTTGCTTCAGTTTGTCAACTAAGAGATGACGACGAGCGCGATCAGTGTTGGACCATCTTGAGCGAATGTCGGTGAACACACTGTCTTTGTGATACTGACCAGCGAGCCAACCCGAATCAAGGGGCACTTTCACTATCACACTGATCTGACGTCGTTTGAGTTCATCGAGTAGGGGTCTAACCTCTTGCGCAAAGACATTAAACAATAGTTCAACGACCTCGATGTCTTGTCGTTTGAGAACAAGCGCGAGTTCTTCTTTAGTATCGATACTCACACCATAGGCATGAATTAACCCTTCTTTTTTTAAGTCGTCTAAGATCTTAAAATGATTGGTTTTACCTTCCAAGATTGAACGGTCTGGATTGTGTAACAATACCGAATCAAGATAATGCGTTTGAAGTCGTTTAAGACTCCCTTCAATTGAAGGTCGAATCAATGTTTCATCAAAGTTTAAACTGTTATCCGGATGGTGACCAAACTTAGAATTAATGACCACCTTTTCACGTCTTCCTTTAAGTGCCCGTCCAAGGATGGTCTCACTGCGACCAGCTGCATAATTTGGGGCGGTGTCATAAAAGGTGATGCCTGCATCGTAAGCCGCACGGACTAACGCGACCCCTTCATCTTCTTTCATCGTATGCCCTCGTGATGTGTTGCCTAAAGGCCAGGCACCAAAACCTAAACGATGGATGGTCTTTTTCGCGTAAGGTGGCGTTGGTGTTTTCATACATTCCCTCCCCTGATTGTCATCTTTCGTTTAGTATACCATGATTATGACACAATGACGTGATTAAAAATCCGTCTCATGAGAGCTCATTAAGACTGTGATTTGTTATTAAAAAAAGACTCCCACCGCTCGATGATCCGGTAAAAACCATCAAAAAAGGAGTTCAACTGAACTCCTTACAAGTGTTTAAGAAACTACCATTTACTTGTCTTACGACCATCCGGGTGGCTTTTCCCTTTCACAGCCCCAGGGGCCCCTGGCTTAAAGGCCTCTTTCATATATGTCACAATCTCATCGGTGGTTAACACCTTGGCGACCGTACTGTTCGCGACTTTAAGCGCGACCTCATGGTTTTCAGTGGCGGTCGCGGTCGCATCTCGAACGAGCACCACATCGTAGCCTCTGGAGCTTCCCGCATAGGCGGTCGCTAAAACACACTCATCGGTCCATAGGCCTGCGATGACAATGGTATCGATGTCCAAAGCTTTCAGTTTTTCATCCAAGTAAGAGGTGCCATCCTCATTAAAGGTCCAAAACATATCCAAATGTTTCCCGTGATAAAACCAACCGTCCGCTTTTTCAGCGTCCGTGGGCGCAATCTCTTTTAAAGGCTGTAAGCCTGCTTCACCGGTAAAAATATAGGCCGCGTTTTCGGGGTTGTCCACGCGCAAACCTCGAGGGCCATACCAACGGTCCATTGCGTTTGAGATGCCATCATCAAATTGACGACTCCAAGAACTCCAAGCAATACAGACGCCCTCTTCTTTGGCTTTTTTCTCTCTAAAGACATCCACCAGTTTTTGTAAGTTGGGTAAGATCCCTTCCGCATACGGTCGGTACTCTTCTTGACAATCATCCATGAGTAAGGCCATCCGCCGTGGACGGTCTTCAAGATGCCACTCAGCCCAAAAGGCTAAAGGCATCCCATGAAGTCCATCCGGCGTCGAGCTAAAATTTGTCATCGGTGCTTGTGCGAGTGTTTTATCACGGTACTTACATGGTGTTTTAAGGGCTTCTTCAAGCGTTAACGCTTTTTTCACATCATCACTCCCAATCAATCTCTCTTTTAATGCTTTCACTGTATCACAGATGCTAACGGCTGTAAAATCGAGACCCTTTTTAAGCGGGCGTGTGTATGATGTGTAAGCTGTTGTTTTTTCTTCATTTCTAACGATGATTAAACGGTTTATGTGCTACACTTAAAAAAGAAAAGAGGGATACGATGTTTAAATTGTTACTATTAATCAGTGCCATCCTCTTCCTTGGTGGATGCACTGAATTGGTTAAAAATAGCCACAATGATGGGCCTTGCGACGCCACGCTTGAAGGGTTTCGTTTAACGTGGTGCGATGATTTTTCAGGTGAAGGGGAAAATCTTAACGCCTTTGGGGTGAACCTCGATCATTGGGGGTTTCAACTCGGCACAGGCGCACAGTACGGGTTAACGGGTTGGGGCAA
>SKGG01000100.1 GCA_007117565.1 Candidatus Izemoplasma sp.
TACTTAAGCAGTCGTAAAGGGGTCTCAAAAGTTGTCTTAATTGGTGGTGATGGCACCATCAATGGGTTTGTCAATCGCATTTATGATCATCTTCCCTTACCTTACCCTATCCATTTACATAAGGGTGGTTCAGGCAACGATTTCTTAAGAACACTCACCAAAGAACGTCCCACCGAGGTGCCCATCATGCGTTTAACGCATGACGGCGAAACACAATACTTTCTCAACGGAACCGGCATGGGCATGGATGCGTTGATCGGCATGAAAGTAGACCAATCGCCTAACAAGAGTCAATCGCGTTACTTCTTTGCGACGCTCTCAACCTTTTTCACCTATAAACCAAGCACCTTAACCGTGAGCCTTGATGGGGTTGAACACACGTTTGAAAAAGCGTACTTTGTCACCGCAAACAACGGCCAGTATTTTGGTGGGGGCATGCAAATATCGCCCCACGCAACACTCACCGATGATAGGCTCGATGTGGTGTTAGTCCACGGCATCAAAAAACTCCGGTTATTTTTCATCTTTACGACCATTTATAAAGGCAAACACATTCAGTATAAAAAGTATGTGTTTAACCAAAAAGCCAAACACGTCAAAGCTTCCTTCACACAAGGTGAAGTCAATCAGTGTGACGGGGAATGTTTCCCTGACACACACGTCTTAGAGGCTGAAGCCAGTGGTAAAATGATTCAATTTATTCCGTTCGAAAAATAAAACACGCAAGCGTGTTTTATTTTTTTAAGCGCGCTTTAATCTTAGCGGTTTCTTCTTCAAAGCCTGGTTTACCAAGCAGCGCAAACATGTTGACTTTATACGCTTCAACACCTGGCTGGTCAAAGGGATTCACGCCTGAGGCAGCCCCACTAATGGCGCACGCAAAGCAATAAAAATAAAGCAACTGACCGTAATAATAAGCATCCAATGTAGGCAGCGAAATCACTAAGTTAGGGACATCGCCATCGACATGCGCTAAACGTGTCGCAATTTGTGCTTTTTCATTCACCGCATCGAGTGTTTCACCCGCTAAATAGTTGAGCCCATCTAAATTCGCATCGTCTTTAGGCACCGTTAAATCAGACAATGGCGTTTCAATCGAAAGCACCGTTTCAAAGAAAATCTTTTCGCCTTCTTGAATCATTTGTCCAAGCGAATGTAAGTCGGTTGAAAAACCGGCAGATGACACAAAAATGCCTTGCCCTTCTTTCCCTTCACTTTCGCCATAAAGCTGTTTCCACCACTCGGCGGTAAAATGTAGTTTGGGTTCATAATGCACAAACATCTCAATTTTTTTACCTTTTCGGTACAAGCTTTGACGGGTCGTGGCGTATTGCATTGCCGGGTTGTCTTCGCCTGGCACTTTATACGCTTCATACCCTGCTTTAGCGCCTTTTAAAAACGCTTCAATGTCAATGCCTGCAACCGCCATCGGTAAGAGCCCGACCGCGCTAAAGACGCTGTAGCGGCCCCCGATGTCATCGGGTACGACATAGGTTTCATAACCTTGTTCATCGGCTAACGTACGCAAAGCGCCTTTGTTCGCATCCGTCGTTGCGATAATGTAGTCTTTGGCTTTCGCACCTAAGCGCGCTTCTAAATGTTGTTTGAGTAAACGGAAAGCGAGCGCGGGTTCGGTGGTGGTACCGGATTTTGAAATCACGTTGATCGCATAGCGTTGATCGTCTAAATACGTTAAGAGTTCACTCATGTAAGCCCCTGACATGTGGTGCCCCGCAAAGACGACTTTCACACCAGCGTGGTTAAAATAAGGACTCAAGGCATCTAAGGCGGCTTGTGCGCCTAAATAAGACCCCCCAATGCCAACGACCACAAGAACATCAATCGAATCTTGGAGGCGTTTTGCGGTGGCCTTTAGTTGTTTAAGTGTGGCTTCGTCAACGGCGTCAACACCCACCCAACCTAAAAATTCATGCCCTTTGATGGTTTTGTTTAAGAGTGCTTCATGTGCACGCTTTACGTCTTGAAATGTTTTATCGTATGTGTGTTGATCAATAAAACTTAACGCATCTTGTAATTGTAATTTCATCTCATCACTCCTCGGCGCTTATTATAGCATAAAACATAAAAAAGACAGCGCTATTCATCGCTGTCTTTGGCATGATACGCTGCCATCCACAAAGGGAGTTTTTCTTTGAGTGGGGCAAACCCGGTCGTCAAACGAATCTGATAACGTTTTTTGCGCGAATGGAGTGCCTTAAAGCTTAAGGAGACTTTGCCGTCTTCACTCATGTCAATAATTTCAAGGTCAAACACATCGCCCACGCTGAGGTAATCCTCAATGTCACGAACGAATTGATCGCTGATTTGTGAAATATGAATCAATCCAGACGTTTCTTCATCGATTTTTACAAACGCACCATAAGGTTTGATCGCCGTGATTTCGCCCTTAACGATATCGCCGACTTTCATGATAAACACCTCTGGCTTTCTTGTCGCTATTATAGCACGTGCATGAGAGGTTTGGGCAAAAGAAACAAAAA
>SKGG01000033.1 GCA_007117565.1 Candidatus Izemoplasma sp.
GAAATGATGTTTACGCAAACCCCCTCAGAAATCATCATCGATGAAGCGTTAGAACTCACCCATCAATACACTGACTTAGGCGATCAAAAAAGTGTCGCATTTAACAATCGTTTACTAGATAACATCAGCAAAGCGTTAAAGGAGGGACCCAGTGGAGACTAAACCCTTAACGGTGAGCGCCCTCACAAAATATATTAAGTATAAATTTGACCACGACACGCATCTACAGCGAGTGCTTTTAGAAGGGGAGATTTCAAACTTCAAACACAACGCACGGGGTCATTTTTATTTTACATTAAAAGATCAAGTGGCTTCGATCAGCGCGGTGATGTTCCGTTCACGTGCGCAGCACGTGCCGTTTCAACCGCAAGAAGGCATGAGCGTTGTCGTCCAAGGCAACATCTCGGTTTTTGAAAGTGCTGGGTCTTATCAAATTTACGTCGAGCAAATGCAAGAAAAGGGCCTTGGCAATCTTTATCAAGAATATTTGAGACTTAAAAAAGAGCTTGCCGATCAAGGGTATTTTGCGGCTGAGCGTAAACAAACCTTACCCGAATTTCCAAAACAAATTGCGATTATTACCTCAGACACTGGCGCCGTCATTCGCGACATGATCACCACACTTAACCACCGTTATCCTCTCGTGAAGGTCTTACTGTACCCAACGGTGGTCCAAGGCGAGCATGCGGCTCCGTCCATTGTGAAAAACATCCAGTTAGCCGATGCGAATGCGTCCAATGACGTCATCATCGTTGGTCGTGGCGGAGGCTCTATTGAAGACTTGTGGGCGTTTAACGAACGCATCGTCGCAGAAGCAATATACCATGCCAAAACTCCCATCATCAGTGCGGTTGGTCATGAAACAGATTACACGATTGCTGATGAAGTGGCTGATTTAAGAGCGCCCACCCCCACCGCTGCAGCTCAAATGGCGGTCCCTGATCAACGCATCATCAAAGCGAGATTGCAAGAGGATCGAGTGGGCATACAGCAGGCGCTAAAACGACTCCTTCATTATGGTGAGACAAGACTCAACAACTTAAGACACCGTCCTTGGGTCAGGCAGCCTGAACGGTTGTTGATGCCTTATGAACGTCGGATGGAACAACTGACTGCACGCTTACAAGCACGGTCGCCTAAACATCAATTGATGCGTTCACACGATCAGCTTATGAGCTTAAATCGACAACTTCAAAGAATGTACGAATACTATTTAGATCAGAAAACACAAAGGCTCTCAAGGCTTCAACAAACACTCACCTATCAAAATCCGTACACTCTATTGAACCAAGGGTATGCGCTTTTACAAAAAGACGGTCAAACCATCACGAGTATTGAGGACTTAAAGCTTGGCGATGTTTTGAATGTTCAGTTAAAAGATGGTACCATCACCTCGCGCATTGAAGCGATTGAAAAAAAAGGAGAAGACGATGAGTAAAACACTGTCATTTGAAGAACAACTTAAAGCATTAGAAGCGATTGTGACACGCTTAGAACAAGGGGACATTCCCCTAGAAGAAGCGATTAAACATTACGAAGAAGGCATCGCTTTAATTGCTCAAGCGGAAGCCAAACTCAACGCGGCTCAAAAAGTCTTAACCAAAAAGCTTGAAAATGATGAAGAAGTGGATTTTGACCCTGAAGGCGCATGAGATTAGACGTATGGTTGGTTGAACATCAACATTTTTCCTCACGTGCCCGTGCTCAAGCAGCGATTAAAGAAGGGTATATTTTAGTCAATGGCACCATTCAAAAAAAACCGTCGACGCTGATTTTTGAAACGGATGAAGTGGAAAGTTTAGGCGAAGCGTATACGTATGTTTCACGCGCAGCCTTAAAGCTTAAGGCAGCCTTAACCGCGTTTCAGTTTGATGTCAAAGATCAGTGTGTGATAGACATTGGTGCGGCGCATGGTGGCTTTACCGAAGTGTTGTTAGAGTTTGGGGCTAAAGAGGTGGTGGCGATCGATGTGGGTCGTGATCAGTTTTCCTCTGATTTAACGCAAGATCCTCGTGTGTATGTTCATGAGCAAACTCATTTTTTAGATACCGATAGAACACTCTATCGCAACGCAACACGTGCGGTCTGTGACGTGAGTTTCATCTCGAGCATCCCGATGCTCGCTCATCTAAAAACGCAAGGGTTCATCGAGACTATCGTGCTCATCAAACCTCAGTTTGAACAGCGCTCAGGTAAGAAAAAGGCCGTCATCAAAGATGGGCGCATGCGTCACTCTATTTTACGCGATTATCAAAAACGATGTGCCCAAGAGGGCTTATTCATTCATAATTTTATGCCATCACCTATTCAAGGAAGTGACGGCAACATAGAATATTTAGCCCATATCAAAGACGTACCCAACGACTTTACGATACCGAAAGATTAGGGGTGTAAGCGATGTTAAAACATCTGAGTGTCCATAACTTTGCGATCATTGAAAACATCCATGTCGATTTTTATCATGGCTTTACCGCGTTAACAGGAGAAACCGGTGCGGGGAAAAGCTTGTTAATTGATGCGATTGGCTTGTTGCTAGGTGAACGTGCGCAAACGTCATGGATTCGCAGTGGGGAAGACAAGGCGACTTTAAAAGCGCTCTTTGAACCGCTGCCTCAAGACATCATCCCAATCTTAAAGTCCCATGATATTCCCATCGAAGATGAGTTGTATGTGATACGTGAACTCTCTCATTCTAAAGGCAATCGATTAACGATTAATGGGATCAATGTCCCATTGTTAGTCTTAAAAGAAATGGCGCCGCATCTCGCTGATATTCATAGCCAACAAGACACCAAACGGCTCATTCATCCAACCAATTATGCGTTTTTACTCGCTCGTTTTTCACGCGCGACCGCACGGGCACAATTAGACTACGAAGCAAGCTACCAAGAGTATGTCAAGACGAAACAAGCGTTTGATGAGCTTCGAAAGCGTCATCAAGACGCGCAAGAACAAGAAGACTATTTACGCTTTCAGTATGAAGAACTTACACAAGCAAAGCTTTCGCTGACAGAGTTTGAACAGATGCAAAGCCGTTTAAAGGCGCTTGAAAACTATGACCGGTTGTTTCAAGCACTGAAACAAAGCTATGCGCTTTTAAGCGATGACGCAGATATCGGTCATCTTTATGACAGCCATAAAGCGTTGCAATCGGTCGCCGATGTCGATGTGACGTATGACACCTTAGCGCAACGCTTAGCATCGCTATATTATGAAGCTGATGACATTAAAGAAACCTTATCTAACACGATTGAATCGTTAGATTTTGATGCGGGTGAACTGGCTGAGCTTCAAGCGCGTGAACATCTCATTGAAAGTCTCAAACGTAAACACAAAACTGACGTTGAAGGCCTCATCAGCAAACAGCACGACCTTGCACAAACCTTAAGCACACTCGATGATTTTGACGATCACTTAACCCAGTTAGAACAAACACTCAAGCATGTTGAGAAGGTCCTTCATGATAAAGTGAAAGTCTTACGTGACACTCAGCGTCAAGCTGGGGTCGAGCTCGGTAAAAAACTCACGCCAATTTTACATGATTTAGCCTTACAAGGTACACGTTTTGAAGTGCGTTTAACGCCCTATAAAGATGTCTCAGCGTACACCAAAAGCCAACCTCACGAGATTGATTTTATGATCTCAACTAATCCAGGGGAACCATTAAATCCTTTAACGAAAGTGGCGTCTGGTGGTGAAATGTCACGAGTGATGCTCGCTTTAAAAGTGGCGTTGTTACAGAAGAATCAACTTGCAACGATGATTTTTGATGAGATTGACACCGGTGTGAGTGGCTATGTTGCTTCACAAGTAGGCAAACAAATGAAACACTTATCTCAAAACGTTCAAGTGATTGCCATCACCCACTTACCGCAAGTCGCCGCACAAGGTCATCATCATATGCTCATAAAAAAAGCGACCCATGAAGGTCGCACAATGGCGTCGATTGAATGGCTAGAAGACACGGCACGCATCGATGCGTTAGCCATCATGATGAGCGATGGACGTCTCAGCGAAAGTAGTCGTAAGGCGGCGAAGGAACTGATGGAACAAAGCCCATAAAAAAAAGCGCAATGCGCTTTTTTAGGCGCCAGTGATGGCTAAAATCATAATGATGACGGTTGTTAATACAAGACCCAAGACAAAAGCAATCGCTAAAATCATGACAGTGATTTTACCCCAACGACTTTTTAAAGGGTTTTTGTAGACTGGAGCGGACTCTGGTTGTGGTTTCTTAACTCGTTTTCTACTTTCAGGCATCTTTTCACCTCTTTACTTAAACACTGTACCCATTATACAAAACTAACATCAAATTGAAAAGGGAAAGCATGCAAAAATACCAAATCATCTTCCATATTGATTTAAACGCGTTTTTTGCCAGTTGCGAAATCGCCTTAAACCCCACGTTAAAACATCAACCCATCGGGATTGGTGGTGCCTCAGGACGTGGTATTTTAACGACCGCAAATTACGAAGCACGTAAATATGGCGTAAGCAGCGCGATGTCTGTAGGTGAAGCGAGAAGACTTTGTCCTCAGCTAAAGCTCTTGCCTGTCAATTTTCCTTTATACGAAGAAAAGAGCGCCCAATTTTTCGACTATCTAAGAAGCTACACGCATCAAATTGAACCTGCGTCGATTGATGAGGGTTATGTTGATATGACGGACTACTGTCAAGGGAAAGACGCAATAGAGGTGGCTTCAAAGATTCAAAAAGATTTAGAAGAAACCTATCAACTGCCTTGTTCGATAGGCATTGCGCCCAACATGTTTTTAGCCAAAATGGCTTCAGATATGAAAAAACCAATGGGCATTACGGTCCTTCGCAAACGTGACGTTCAAGAGAAGTTGTGGCCTTTAAAAATCGAATCGATGCATGGCATTGGACGTAAAACGGTCCCAAACTTAAAACTCTTAGGCATTCATACCATTGGTGATCTTGCGAACTACCAAAACCATCATAAACTGAGCAAGTTTCTTGGGAATTCAACTGTTTCGTTTGTTGCTAAAGCTCATGGTCAAGACGATCGTGTCATTGACCCAAGTCGTCAAGAAAAACATCAAAGCATTGGAAACTCAAAAACCTACGACGGTTACTTACATGAGTATACAGAATGCATCGAAGCGTTAGAGAGCCTTACAGAAAAGGTTGTTAAGCGACTGATGGATGCGGATTTAAAGGCTAAAACATTGACTGTTCAAGTGCGTAATCATCAGTTTGAACAACGATCCAAAGCGTTTAGTTTTCCCTATCATACGCAAGATTATGATGCGTTCATCCTGGAAGTCGAACGCTTGTTTGATGCACTCTATGACGAACAACCCGTGCACTTATTAGGGGTTTCTGCCAGTCACTTAGAAAAGACAGAGCGTCTTTTTAAACAGCTTGATATTTTTAAAGAGAAGCTTTCACCTAAAAAAGATCAAGCCGTGGATGATCTACTTGAACAAATCAATAAGCATTATCCTAAAGCGCTTCTTAAAAAAGGGCTAAAATAGGATTAGGAGGGATGACATGTCAAAGACTTTACTCGAAAAACAAAAGGCGTATTATAACGCGGGGCACACGCAATCATTTACTGCGCGCATCGAGGCGCTTAACACCTTAGAAGAGGCTATTTTAAAACATCAAAACAATCTTGAAAAAGCTCTTCGTGAAGATCTAGCTAAATCTGCTTTTGAAGCGTACGCCACAGAAATCGGCTTTATATTACGTTCTTTAAGAGAGATGAAAGCTTTGGTGCGTCCTCACATGAAAACGAAACGTGTGAAAACCCCGCTCACGCAAATCGGATCGCGCTCTTACATTAAACATGACCCTTTAGGGTCCGTCTTGATTATAGGCCCTTATAATTATCCAGTCCAACTCGTCATTGAGCCTTTAATTGGCGCGTTAGCCGCAGGCAATACGGCCATTATTAAACCCAGTGAGTTTACGGAACATACCGCGAAAGCGTTAGCGGTTATGATTAACGAAGCGTTTGATCCAGGCTTAGTTCATGTCCTCACCGGTGGTGTAGAGGTCAATCAAGCGCTCACCGCGTTGCCTTTCGACCATATCTTTTTTACAGGCTCCACACGGGTCGGTCAGCTCGTGTATGAAGCGGCCGCTAAAAATCTTGTGCCCGTCACGCTTGAACTTGGGGGGAAAAGCCCCACCATTGTTGATGAAACAGCAAAGCTTGATGTTGCTGCTAGACGCATTGTTTATGGGAAATTTTTGAATGCTGGTCAAACGTGTATCGCGCCCGATTATGTTTATGTGCATGAACGGGTGATCGATTCGTTTATCGAGAAACTGACACAGACCATCGCCGCCTTTTATCCAGACGATGAAAAGGCGATGGGTCATATTGTGAATGAGGGACACTTTAAAAGGCTTAAAGGACTCATTGACCCTAAGAAAGTGGTGTATGATGGTCAAGCGAAAGCGTCCTCACGCTATTTAGCACCTGTGGTGATGCGTGATGTGACGTGGGAAGATGCGGTCATGAAAGAAGAAATCTTTGGCCCTATTTTACCAATTTTAACGTATCAATCGCTCGACAATGTTTTGGCCATTATCCGTAAAAACGATAAACCTTTAGCCTTATATTTGTTTTCTGAAAATAAAGCCACTCAAAAACATGTTTTTGAGTCCTTGTCGTTTGGGGGCGGCGCGATCAACGATACGATCATGCACGTCGCTAACCCACATCTACCTTTTGGCGGTGTCGGTGCCTCAGGCATTGGCGCCTATCACGGGAAAACCTCGTTAAAGACGTTCTCTCATCAAAAAGCGTATATGAAAAAATCGACGCGCTTTGATCCAAAGTTCTTATACCCGCCCTATTCAGATAAACAAGTGAGTTTTATCAAGAAAATCTTGAAATAAACATAAAAAGGTCGTGTGCTTGCGCTTTGCACACGACCTTTTTTACTGCTTAGGTTAAAACTTATGGTATTAAGCCACCATCCGCAACATATTGTTTACCAGTCACATAAGAAGACTCATCTGAAGCCAAGAAGAGCACCACATTGGCAATCTCTCTTGACTCGCCATAACGGCCCATAGGAATGGTTTGTTCAAATCCAGCGGTGACAGATTTTGGATCATCTGGATTAAATTGACCTTCAATGGAACGCATCATACGTGTGTTGATGGGCCCTGGGTGTACAGAATTTACACGGACACCAGACGATGCAGCTTCCGCCGCAGCAACACGAGTGATTCCCACGACTGCGTGATTAGAGGTCACGTATGGACCAAGTCCAGGTGAGCCTTGTAATCCAGCCACAGACGACGTGTTAATAACAGAACCTGATTGTTGTTTCATCATGACAGGTAACACGTGTTTTAAACCAAGGAAAACACCTTTAACGTTGACAGCGATGACTTTATCAAAATCTTCTTCTTTAACGTCAACTAAAGGTCCAGATTTCCCTTCAATGCCTGCGTTGTTAAAGAACACGTCAATGGTGCCAAAAGCCTCTAGTGTTTTTTCTACATACTGTTTTGTCTCGGCTTCACTTGACACATTAGCTTTGATACTGATGACTTCACCGTAACGTTTAAGTTCACCTTGTGCTTCATTTAAAGCATCTTCAGTGATGTCAACAATGGCGACTTTCGCGCCTTCTTCTAAGAAGAGCTTTGCGGTTTCTTTACCAATGCCTGCAGCACCACCGGTAATGAGTGCGACTTTACCTTTTAATCTTGCCATAAAATCCCCCTTTGTTTTTTCACATCATAGCATGAAAATGCTTACAGCACAAATCCTTTGCACTTAGAGATTTTATTTATTGACGTTGTTTTTCGTGATGTAAGCGCTCATAAAAAAACACACTCAAAGGTGTGTTTTGGTTGGTTTTTTAAGCGTTAAAGCCATCAAACTTGTCACCACTGTAAAGACCATCATGCCGTAAATCACCGGATTGAACCCGCCTGTTAAATCATAGCTAATACCAAATGGAAGTGGTCCTAAGGCACTGCCTATCACCATGAAAACCGTCGCTGCACCACGAATCGAGCCTAAGTATTTTCGACCAAAAAAATCGGGCCATAAAACATTTAACGCAACATTCTGAATCGCCGCCATCGTGCCATAAAAAAGAATAAATATCGTAGCGCTTAATGCGCCTTGAACGGCCCAAGCAAGAAACGCCATGGAAAGAAGAATCATACTTTGCGTGAAAAAGAATAAGTGTGAGGTTTTAACCCGCTCAATTAATAGTTTTGCCACAAAAGGCATAAAAAACATCGGAAACGCCACAAGACCAATAATAAAGGCAGCGTGTTCATTAGATACATCCCTTAAACGCATGATCGCAAAGAAATGAAACGTAACCGCAGTGGTAAACATGGGCACAATTAATGAAATAATGCCTGCGGTCCAAAAGACTTTACTACGTAAGGTTTCACTTAAGGTAAAACTTTCCTTGTTGAGTTGATCAAGGGCTTTTTGGAGGGTTTCTTCATCCGCTTCCCCTTGGTTTTCCATGATCATCCCTAACGATTCAGGTCGGTTAAAAACAAACACATACACTAAGGGTAAGAATAAGCATGCCAGTAATAATGACCATACCCGCCATGCTTGTGCCCATCCGATTTGGTTAATAAGCCAAAAGTTAAACGATGGGACAAGTAACGTCGCAATCAGACCGCCCAGTGTTGCTAGCGAGAGAGCCAGAGCTCGTCGTTGTTCAAACCACTGAGGCACAAGACTTGATGGAATCAACGTTAAGGACCCTTGGCCAAAATAACGTAAAAAGAAAAAACCAATAAAAATCATCCCGATGTTCGCTACAAAACTATTGTAAAACGCTGTTAGAGCCAACATCGTACCCGCAATCAACATCATAGTTCTTTGACCAAAACGATCCACCGCTTTACCCATAAAAATGAGTAACAAACCACTGAGTGTGGTCGCAACGCTATAGCCTGATGAGATTAAGGTAGAGGAGTACTGAAAGGTTTCTTGGTAGGCATTGATAAACACACTAATACTATAGGTTTGACCAGGTGCGGAAAAGAAAAAAGCCAATGATGAAAGCGCCACAATCACCCAGCCATAATAAATTTTTTGATTCATTTTTAAAGCCATTGATCTCATCTAATCACCTTGTATGATTTTAACACAATATCCGGGTAAGTTAAAAAAAA